>JAJTHC010000164.1 GCA_021299615.1 Vampirovibrionales bacterium | reverse complement strand
TCCACCTCCTCTACCGTATGGTACTACTGGCAAAGTGGTCGCATCGTCGTACGAATTCGCTGGTGGATTATAAGGCTTTGGCACTTCATAAGAAGGCTTCTTCATATCATACGAAGGCTTCTTCATGCCTGGTGGGCAATAGTCATCGCCCATGCCATAAGCTTGATCTTTACCATATGGCGGCTGGTTCACTTGTCCTGCAAGCATTCCCATGCTTAAGCTTGCCATCATGAAGCCTTTGATGAAATCAGGCGACATTTGCATGCCTTTACCGTATGCCTTGTCGTTATTGTAAGGTCTTGGTGCTGGCAACTTGGAGTAATCGTTGGATCTATTGTAAGAATTGTCATTGTTATAACGAGGACCTTGAACCTGATTATATACGTTAACGATTGGCACGTTAGCGTTATAGTTGTAACCTTGCCCTTGAGCAGGCGGGTAACTATAGGTAGATGATGTTTGAGGGTCTGGCTGATAGCTAGGCGGTGCTTGTGGAGCAGAATAACCACTACCTTGATTATAGTAGTTGTTCACATTCGGTGCGTTATAGCCGTAATTCGGTTGAGAAGGTGGTTGATAGCTCGGTGCGGGTTGAGGAACCGAATAGCTTTGCCCTTGTCCATACCCTTGAGGGGCTTGAGGTTGAGGTTGTGGCTGAGCATAATTCGGTTGAGGCTGTGGCTGAGCATAATTCGGTTGAGGCTGTGGCTGAGCATAATTCGGTTGAGGCTGTGGATAGCCTTGCCCGTAATTAGACCCTTGGTTATAAAAATTGTTGACTTGCGGTGGTACGTAATTAATTACTTGTGAAGTACCACTACCCATATACGATCCCATCATTTTCAATTTCCCCTTTTCTCACTAATAATTTATAACTGTTAACTCGTTAGGTGATTCAAATCTGACGATGTTCTATTAAGCGTTGCCTTATTCAAACATTTCCCGATGTCTGTTTAATTTAGTCGCTTGATCGTCGTCCTTGATTTCCCCTATCTCTTTTAGTCAGAATCTTTTCATAACGCATAAGCAGAAAGTGCTTTGTTTATGTTTGATTTGAATGTCGCCCCTTAGTCCATAATCGATTCACCGTCAAGAGTGATTCGTTATGTCGTTCCCTGTGCTTTAATAAACACATCTTCAAATCCACAATTGCCAATCTGTTACAATGCGTTACATTTTTATCTGTCCCTTAACAGAAAGCCTCTTATACCATTTAAATGATTGAATAACGTATAGCTGGATTCTAGGAGCCTAGACTCGCAGATGTGTGAGCTGTACACAAACGACCATAAGCACATCGAGAATCCGAGCGACAACGAAGACGCCAGACGCTATTTAACCTAAGAATTGGTATCAAGCCGTAAACTCCCCCGCACAGGGGAGTGATTTGCCTAAAGCATGCATTCCCCTTTACAATACAATTAAATAAGGATACCGCTCCGCCCATGACAGACCTTCACCACGCCGTGTGGGACGACCCCACCCAAAACAATCTCATCACCCCTGAATCGCCGCAAGCACTGGCTCGGCAAGGGCATGTGCGTGAATCGGGTTTGTGTATACGCATGGAGTCCGCTATATTTTTCATTACGTCATAAAATTTATCATTGATTTGTGTTCAGCTTTGTGGATTTTTGTAACGAATTGTTTCTAGGGACGCATCAAATTAGATTGAGCTTATTTTAAGCCAGCAAGACCGGTCACGTCGATCTGTCTCTAGCTAATTAAAACCAAAAGGATACCCCTTATGTCAATTTCTCTCATGTCCCGTATAGCCCCCCCCCCCGAAGCAGTCTAAGCCTGCCGTAACGGTTTATAGCCCTGCCAGTCAAGTTCAGAACCAGCGTAATGGTGTTCTAATGAGTCCCGATCATAAAAGAGGATTGCAAATTTTTCTTGAAAAGAAGATACTTGATGTGAGTACTAAAGACATGTCGTTAGTAGATAAAATGATTGAACATGACACTAAAATGTTATTTTTTGAAGAGATAAGACGAACCCTAGCCTCCATGTTTGCTAGAGGTAAAGAAGATAGGCATGAACTTGAGTTTTACTCAAATGAGGGTAAAAATTCAACAATTTTTCTTAGAAGCGAAGATCAATATCTTAGTATTCTTAGGAAAAATGTGGATTCCTATTCTATCCCACAATTGGCAATACTCTTCAAAGTAATTAACGAAGAATCTCTAGGAAAGTCTTGGGATCAGGAAAACCTTAGAAAGAGACAAATAAACAACGCTATTTATAAGTTGACGGATGTTTTGACTCCCCCTGAAACGATGAGCTAATCGCCACTTTGTTACTTGAAGCCCTTTTATAGGAACCTCGTCTAGCCTACTGCAAAGAAAACTGTAAACTCGGCTATACATCCTTTAAGCATAAAAACCGAAGTCCTCTTTTTTGTGCCTTCACTATTTTAGCCCCTAAACTCCCCCACACAAGGTAGCGATTTGCCTAAACGAGGGGACTTTCTCTATAATAAAACCATAAGGAAACGCCCCACATGACAGACCTTCACCACGCCGTGTGGGACGACCCCACCCAAAACAATCTCATCACCCCTGAATCGCCGCAAGCACTGGCTCGGCAAGGGCATGTGCGTGAATCGGGTTTGTGGGTGCCAAGCATTCCGCAAGATGTCATGAAAAACGAGCAACAACGGCTCTTTCGCCTGCTCGGTGGAGTCGATACCTATCAGTACAAAGGGCGAGTCTCCAAGCTCTTGGGCATGATGCTGGAAGCGTCGCTCCCCAAGGTGAAAATTGGCGATCTCTGTTTCGTCGAAACGATGGACGGCACGATGAAAGCCGCTGAAGTCGTCGCCTTTCGTGGTGACAAGGCTCAGTTGATTTTGCTCTATAGTGCCGAAGGGATTTTTCAAGGCTCATGGGTGTTTTCAACAGGTGAAACCACGCAGATTCCTGTGGGGAACTTCTTGCTCGGCAGGCTGGTTTCGCCACTGGGCGAACCCATGGACGGCATGCCTATGGATACCAAGGGTGCTAGCTTTGTCAACATTCAAGCCCCTCCCCCCGATCCGCTAGATCGCCCCATTATCGACCAGAAATTTGAAACAGGCGTGCGTGCCATTGACAGCTTGTTGACCATGGGTAACGGGCAACGCATGGGCTTGTTTGCAGGTTCAGGCGTAGGAAAATCAACGCTCTTAGGCATGATCGCTCGGGAATCAGAAGCGGATGTCAACGTGATGGCACTCATCGGCGAGCGGGGTCGTGAAGTCAAGGAGTTCATGGAAGAATCGCTCGGCGAAAAAGGGATGAAACGCTCCGTTTTGGTGTGTGCGACAGGCGATCAGCCGCCTTTATTGCGGATGAAAGCCTTGCAATCGGCGACCGCCGTTGCCGAATACTTCCGTGGGCAGGGCAAGAAAGTCTTTTTGATGACCGATACCGTCACCCGATGTGCGATGTCGGGGCGGGAAGTGGGCTTGTCGATTGGGGAGCCTCCCACGATGAAGGGGTATCCGCCATCGATTTTTTCGTGGTTGCAGGTGGTTTTGGAGCGAGCAGGTCGAACGAAGCAGGGGAGTATCACGGCGTTGTACACCACCTTGATGGAAGGCGACGACATTAACGATCCCGTGGTCGACACGGTGCGAGGCATTGTGGATGGTCACATTTTCTTGTCTCGAAAGGTGGCGGCACAGAACCATTACCCTGCGATTGACGTTTTGGGGAGTGTCAGCCGAGTGTTTACGGCAGTTTGTGATGAGGAGCATATGCTGGCTGCGGGTCGTATGCGTGAGTTAATGGCGATTTACAAGGATGCCAAGGATCTCATTGACATTGGGGCATACGAGCATGGGTCGAGTCCGAAGATTGACATGGCGATTCAGATGATGCCTGATATTAACAAGTTTTTACGTCAACGCATTACGGAACCGATGCGTATGGAACAAACGCTGGTGATTTTGAAAGACCTGATGCGTAACGTCGATTTATAGATTTTGTGGCGAGCTTGGGGTATACTAGAAGGCGTACGTCACGTTAAGTGAAAGGATATTTTTTATGAAGTTCACCTTCAAAAACTTAGGCAAGCTCGACGAAGCAGTCATAGATTTAAAAGACCTAAATCTTGTATGTGGTACAAACAATACGGGTAAAACATACTTACTCTATGCTATTTATGGATTCTTAGATTTTTGGAATGAATCATTTGAGGCAAACTTGAGTAAAGAGAATAAAGATCAATTATTCGAAGAATCTTACTTGACAATAGACCTAGATCAAAAGTATTCACTCTCTAATGTTTCAAGTGTATTAAATGAAGCAGCCCAAGAATTTGCTAAAGTATTGCATCGCTATTTTGCGAGTAGTCCGAATTCGTTTAAAAAAGTTGAAATACAATTAGATATTTCAGAAGAAGAACATATTGAATGGTTTGGGAACTTTATAAATACTTGGAAAGATATGAAAATAGAGTTTTCAAAAAAGCATTCGGAAAAATCAAAATCCATTTTTCTCAATAAAGATTCAAACAATGTACTGACTCTTAAAATCCCTGACAATTTAACACCTATTGAAAAGCAAATTGTAAGTGAAATTGTTGAAAAATCAATCAAAGAACGCTTTTTTGAATCCTTATTGCCCAAACCATTTTTGTCTAGTTGTGAAAGAACAGGAATTGTTAACTTTCTAAAAGAATTAGACTTTGCAAGAAGTCGCTTAGTAGATATATTAGGACAATCTTCTGAAATAAAGCCTCACGATATTATTGAAAGCTTCTTTGTAAAACATCAGAAAGCTTACCCTAAACCTATAACAGACAATGTTACTTTTATCAGGGAATTGTCCACCCTTAAAGCAATACAAACGCAGGAAAATGAAAGCACTAACTTTCAAACAAGCCTACATTATTTGGAAGAAATAATCGACGGAACGCTAGAAGTAGACAAAAACGGAACGCTCTACTTAAAGCAAGGACGCTTAAAGTTAGAAATGAATCAAGCATCTTCTTCTGTTCGTGCCATGGTTGATCTTTATTTTTATGTTCAATTTCAAGCCCATAAAAAAAATAAATTCTTGATGATCGACGAGCCTGAAATGAACCTGCACCCCAAAAACCAACGAGCCATGGCTCGATTTTTGGCATCCTTGGTGAATCAAGGAATTAAGGTTATGGTTTCCACCCATAGCGATTATTTAGTGAGGGAATTGAATCATTTAACCGCTTTGCATAAGTTTAAAGATCAAGATTCAGTGAAGACGTATCTTGCCAGTGAAGACAACCCCTATTCTGAAGAAGTACTTATAAGCAATGAAAAAGTAGGACTTTACTTTACGAAAGCCACAGGCAAAAAGGTCAAATTGCATCAAGCTCCTATTAGCGAATATGGCACGTTTACGGTGGCTTCTTTTGACAATGAAATAGAATCACAACAACAAGCAGAATTTGATATATTAGAGGCTATTCATGGCGACAAAGATTGATTTAAATAAATTGGACGAGATTTCGAAAATTGTTCATTGCAGAACGAAGGACTTTATTTTTACTGAACATATGAATAAAGACAAGCCAGAATGTTTCCAAAAAATTACTATTCAAAAATGTGCTTCTGCTCAAGATGTTGTATTTTTAGAAACGGATAAAGAGGGTTCATCGGTCCAAATTAACGGTATTTTAAAAAAAGACCTTAAAAAACAAGCTGATTTTGCCATTCTTCTTCAAAAAGAAGAAACACTTTACGCTTATATTGTTGATTGTAAATCGACCTTAAAGTCAAATAGAGTAAATGAAGCCATGGAACAGATAGAAGATTCGGTTCGTCTAATTAAGTTCTTATTATTGGAAACGCTCAATCATCAAACAGATCTTTTGGACTTGAGACACTTCAAACCTAAAGGCTTAATTTTACATATAGGGTTAAGTAAATCTTTTAGCAAAACAGATTTTGGTCAAAATAGAAGTCGTAATGGTTTTGATTTGAGCCAAAATGGTCAATATCCAATAACTGTAAAACAAGTAGGTTTAAACTCCACCCACACCTTCGATGACTTCTTAAGCTACTTCAAAACCGCCTAGAAAGCCCCCTATGACACTTGAACATGACGACGAACTACATACGACACCCACGCTCCCAGCGGAGCAGGAGTCGCTACACGAGCAAGAAGCCCAGATCCGCCAAGAACGAGAAACCTTGCGAGACATCATCTCGGGGCGGGTGCGTGAGCATATCTACAAAAAACAACCCCGATTCGTCCTACGGCAATACCTCAACACCGTGCATTTTGCCGACATCGCCGATGCCATGGAAGACGAACTCACCCCCACCGAAGCCCTCGTTTGCTTGGATGCTATTGCCCCCACCCTTGCCGCCAACATCCTGACTTCGCTGGAACCTGAAACGCAACGGCGTTTCATTCTAGCCATCCCTTCTACGAAATTGCACCGCATTATTCGAGCCATGCCCGCCGATGATGCCGTCGATTTGCTCCAAGAACTCACGCTTGAAGAAGCGGGACGTGTCTTGGGCGAACTGCCTCAAGATGCCGATACGCAGTCCTTGCACGAACTCTTGAAGCAATCGCCCGACACCGCTGTTGGGATTATGTCCACCCACTATGTGAGCTTGGCTGAAAATGCCACCGTCGGCGATGCCCTATTATTGCTCCAAAATGCGGATGAGCATGATTTTGTGTACTATCTTTACTTGACGGATGAAGACCACGTTCTAAGAGGCGTCTTGAGTATTAAAAGTCTTTTGCTCGCTTATAAAACGCCTGAACGCCTCTTGAAAGACCTCGCCTTGGTGGATGATGTGAAACACGTCCATGAAGCCTTTGACCAAGAGTTAGTCGCCAATATCTTCCGTAAATACTATAATTTGCTCGCCATGCCTGTCGTCGATGACGACGATCACTTACTGGGCATCATCACGCTGGACGACATCATCGACGTTATTGACGAAGAATCGCAAGAAGATTTGTACCGTACCTCAGGGATCCGCATTGACGAAGAAGTCGATGAGCAGGACTTGCTCAAGGGCAAGCCGATTTACGCCTTTCGAGCCAGAATCCCGTGGCTTTCGGTGACCTTGGTCGGACAGTTGTGCGTAGCCAGCATCATCGGATATTTTCATAATACGGTATCTGCTTCGGTTGCGGCCGTGTCGTTTTTGCCGTTGCTCTGCGGATTGGCAGGCAATGTCGGCACACAAAGCGACACCATCAGCGTTCGAGGCATCGCACTTGAACTCATCGATGCGAAGAACATCCGCCAGCAAGCGGTTCGTGAAATCCGTGTGGCGTTGATGATCGGGGGCTTGTTTGCCCTCGTCTTGGGCGGAGCGTCCTTTTTAATGTATGGTCATGTGTTTTTGAGTCTGATTTTGATGGGCTATGTGTTGTTGAGCAATTGTATTTCGGCGTTGATGGGCGTCTTAATTCCTTATGTGATTAAGTTTGGCTTTAAGCAGGATCCAGCAGGCGTCGGCGGACCGTTCATCACCACGATCATGGATCTTTCGATGTATACGAGCTTTCTGCTTTTGCTTACGTGGTTGGGCAACAAAATTATTTGATACCAATTATAGCCAAGTTTAGAGTTTTCTGTACAGTGTCTCTTCGTGGTCGCTACGATTCTCGATGTGCTTATGGTCGTCTCTGTACAATCACCCATCTGTGAGTCTAGGCTCCTAGAATAGCCTAAGTACAGAAAACTCTAAACTTGGCTATACAAATCTAAACCATGAATACGAAAGTATAGCCGAATTGATAATTTTCTGTACAGTGTCTATACGTTGTCGCTACGATTCTTTTGTTCTGTTATGTAGGTCTGTCTACACGCCCTCACAAAATAATCTAGGCTCCTAGTCTAGCCTACTGTACAGAAAACTCTAAATTCAGCTATATCACCTATCAGTATTTTTTACCCAATAACTTAAATCAAGGGTCTTAAACTTTTTTGAAGTGAGGTTCCACCTTTCGTATCATTTATGTTTAGTCGATAGTTTTAGCTTCAAAAAGTTCCCCTACCTTTTCTTCCCATTTTTTCCATAAAGGGGGCGTTAATAGGGGGTGTAATTCCTTTAGTATTTCTGCTAAATCTTGCCATGTTTCATTTTCGTTTCTCAACTCTAATTTCTTTTGTAATGTGTTGATATATTCCGACGTTAAGTTGCTTCGCTTGGAATATATCCACGGGTTGAAATCGAAAAACAGTACTTTGTTTTTGTTCTTGTCTTTGTTGCGGTATGTTTCTAATTCTTCTTTCATGAAATTTAAAATCGTACTTTTCCCATAACCCCATGGAGCCACAATCCCAATGGCTGTGGAACTATCATTGTTTGGACTCAATAGCTTTTCAACTATTTTTTTAGCGAAATGTCCAACGCCAAATTTGTCGTCTTTTAAATTTTGAACAGGGTGGTTGGGTATTATGGGCGAGCTTCTCTCTCTTATTTATTGAAGGCGTTATATTTCTCTATTTTAGCGTATAATTAAATCATATACAAACAAAATCCACGAATAGGTATGCCATGATGTTAGATGCTTTAGCTCGCTTGTTTTTGAGTGAAAAACCACTCCCTTCCTCTTCCAAGTTCCCCATGCCTGATGAACGCTTCGTTAAACCCTATAAAGACCTGCGAGAGTTCATCCAACTATTAAAAGAGGCAGGTGAACTCATCGAGATTGACACACCTGTTTCCGCACACCTTGAAATTGCGGAAATCACCGACCGAGTCTCCAAATCACAAGGATGCCAAAACAAAGCCCTGCTATTCACCAATGTTGAAGGCTATGACATGCCTGTCTTGATCAACGCCGTCGGTTCATACGAACGCACGCTCATGGCATTGGGGGGACGCTCCTTTGAAGAGTTGCAAGCCCGCATCGCTAAATACGCCAAGCCCGATTTTGCGGCTCTCTCATCAAGTTCGATGTGGGACAAAGTTGCCATGCTCCCTGAATACACGGAATTACGGCATGTTTTTCCTCGCCAATTCAAGGGAAGCATTGCTCCCTGCCAAGAGGTCGTCATTACCGATCCTACCCAAGCCATGCTCGATAAAATCCCTGTGTTGACCTGCTGGCCTGAAGACGGCGGACCGTTTATCACCCTGCCTGCGGTGTTCACGAAAGACAGTATCACAGGCGACCGCAACGTGGGGATGTATCGCCTACAAAAGTACGATAACGCCACAACAGGTATGCACTGGCACAAGCATCACGACGGCAACGACATCTACGAAAACTCAAAACGTTCGGGGAAAGATAGGCTGGAAGTCGCCGTCGTGCTAGGGGCGCATCCAGCGGTGATTTATAGTGCAACGGCGCCGTTGCCGAAGGGCTTGAATGAGTTGCTTTTGGCGGGATTCCTCAAAAATGCCCCTGTTGAAACCGTCAAATGCAAGACGGTTGATTTAGACGTGCCTGCCCATGCGGAAATCGTGCTGGAAGGCTATGTGTTGTATGATGAACTCCGCTGGGAAGGGCCCTTTGGCGATCACACAGGCTATTATTCGCTCGCCGATGACTTTCCTGTTTTTCACGTCATGGCGATGACGCATCGGAAGGATCCGATTTACATGACCACGATTGTGGGTAAGCCTCCGCAAGAAGATTGCTATTTGGGCAAAGCCACCGAGCAGTTATTTTTGCCCTTGTTGAAGATTTTCATTCCTGAAATTGTGGATATGAACCTGCCGTGGGAAGGCGTTTTTCACAACTGCGTGCTGGTGAGCATTAAGAAGCGTTACCCAGGGCATGCACGCAAGGTAATGAGTGCCATGTGGGGTTTTGGGCAGTTGATGTTTAGCAAATACGTCGTGATTGTGGACAGCCATGTGGATGTGCAAGACGTCAGCACGGTGGCGTGGCACGTGTTTAACAATACCGACCCCAAGCGAGACATGATGTTCGCCGAAGGCCCGATGGATATTTTGGATCACGCCACGCCGATCTGGGCGTACGGCAGTAAGGTGGGCATCGATGCCACTAAGAAGTGGGAAAGCGAAGGCTTTACTCGTGAATGGCCGAATGAAATCGAGATGAGCGACGCCATCAAGGCTCAGGTGGATGCCAAGTGGGCATCGATGTTTGGACGGTATAATACCAATTCGTAGATTCAATTAGGTATAAGTAACAATTTGTAACAAGCGTTTATACTCGAATCTGCTTTCGTCGATAGATCTTCTACAAGAGAAATCTATCCACCCCGAAAGAAAAAGAGAGCGAGACCAAAGGCGATGTTGCAAATTCGTGATACCTCTTCTATTTTTGTTCAAAACATGCTTGCTGCGAATACTAAAAATTATAATAAAAGCTTGTCTATGTTGGCTTCAGGCTACCGTATCAATAAAGCCAGCGACGATGCCGCAGGGCTTCAAATTTCTCAAGGCTTACGTTCCCAAATCAGAGGCAGTGAACAAGCGGACAACAACGTGCAAGACGCCATGAACATGCTTAACACGGTGGACGGTTCCCTTTCCACCATTACCGAAAATCTTCAACGTGTGCGTGAACTTGCCGTGCAAGGGGCGAATGACACGCTAGGGGCGGATCAACGCAGTGCGATTAAAACAGAAATGACCCAATTGATCAATGACATTGACCGCATCGCCAATGGAACGTCTTTCAATGGGAAAAATGTGCTGTCGAGTTTTACCAGTTTTAAAGTGCAAATGGGATCTGAAAGTGCGTCTTCCACAAATGTGTTAGATTTAGCCACCAATAGTGCGGTGGGGCGGTTAAACGCCAGTACCTTAGGCATTAAATCAGGAACGAATCCAACAGTGGGGGCAAGTACCAATGCTTCAGCACTGCAATCCATTTCTAAAATTGATGTCGCCCTGCAACGAGTCAATAATCGACGCTCTTCGGTGGGGGCGGTGAGCAACCGTCTACAAAATGCGTCGAATAATTTAAAAATTCAAGTTGAAAATTATAGTGCTAGTGAAGCCAGAGTCCGTAATGTAGATGTTGCCAAAGAGTCAGCGAATATGATTAAACATCAAATTCTTCAGCAAGCGTCTATAAGTTTGCTTGGGCAAAGCAATTCACAACCCAGCATGGCGTTAAAGCTCATTGGTGGAAATTAACCATACATTTTCTTGTGGTAACCATGATTCTGTGGTGAAATATCTTGCTTGGAAATGATCTTGTCCATTAAATCCCGTAAGCATTGTGAAAAATAAATCGGGTCTTCTTTCACTTCCCACGGATACAATGCTATATTCAAATGAGTCGCTTGGGTAAGAGCCTTTAAGTCTTCAGGAATCAAGGTAGACGCTTCTGCAGGATTTTGCTTCTCCAATTTTTTCGCCAAAGTCGTTAGGGCTTGAAACGCCGAGGGGTGATAGTCTTTTAAATACGTGCTGTACAAATCAAGCATACAGGCGATTTCTAAATTGCTTTCGGCTTGATTCGCCTTCCGTTTTTGCTGAAACAGTCGTGCTTCTTGTACGGCATATTGAGCATCTTTTGAAACATGAAAGGCTTTAAAGGCTTCCACGGCTCTACGGTCATTTTCGTATCGAGCGAAAGGGGCTTTTAAAATTGGATCTGAATCAAATAGGGATTTGTGCTGTTGAATGTACTTTCTAAACGGGGTTTCAATGGGAGGCAATTTCGTTTCGTCTAAAATACTAGTAAGTCGTTGGCTCTTATGCAAGCGACGGATCAAGGTAGGCAAAACATCTTGCTCATAATCTAAGGCATAATCTAAAACCGTCTTAATAATGGTGTTTGCTTTTGACTTTCGGTCGGCATCGGATATTTCGTTATAAATAAATTTTTCTATATCTAAGGCATCTTGAAAAAGGGCAACTAAATCATAGCCTCCTTTAACTTTAATCGCCATGCCATTACTTTTGACTTGTGATTGCTTCTGTTGATTAACAAGGTCTTGAAAGTTTTGAAAGCGTTCCCATAAGAAGCCCAGTTCTTCTCTTTCAGGAATAAGCGAAGTTTTGACGTTTTCATAAATGAAGTGCTTCCCTGCGAAAAAAGTAACCGTGCCTAACGTTCCAACAGTAAGAACACCACCTACCAGTAGCAAGGGTTTTTTCCAGCGTTTCCACATTCTGCCAAGCTGTTGCTTAAACTGTTGAAAGCCTCCCTGTTCATTTGATTTTTTTTCTCGTTTAGACGTTTCTTGAGAAGGAATCAGCGTATTCGTCCTATTAGTATTTTCGGTATCTTTTATCTTTCGAATGGAGGTATAAAAAGATGGAGATTCTTCAGCTGCAATACCAAATCGCTTAGCCGTTAAGCTTCGTTCAGGTAATGAGTTTAAAGCTACCGACGAATCCGAAAAAAGCATAATATTCCACATATACATTAGAGATTAGGGATACAGAGAAGCAATCGAAAGAGATCATACTCGACTATGTGCTTAAAAGTCGCTCAATCAAAAAAAATGCGACGACCTAAAGCTTTTTCATAGCCGAATTTAGAGTTTTCTATACAGTAGCTTAGACGAGGAGCCTAGATTATTTTGTGAGGGCGTGAAGAAAGACCCACATAACAGAACAAAATAACCGTAGCGACAAAGTATAAACACTGTACAGGAAATTATTTACTTGGTTATATTATAATTTCTATCTCCAATAAAAGCAACGGCTTATTTTGAACGAGGACTCATATAGTGTTTTATAGATAAAATGAGCTATTAGACTATTCTAGGAACCTAGATTATTTTGTTCAGTCATGTAGATAGACCTACATGACTGAACAAAATAATCGTAGCGACAAAGTATAGACACTGTAGGGGAAATTATTTAAAATACTATATCGGGAGGTCGGGGAGAGAGCATCGCCATCGGGGCGTATTTGTATAAAAACAATCTTAGATAAATTTTGTGCTAGTTCAAAGCTTGCGATTTTCTGAACTTCTCGACCCAATAAAAAGAAGCTGTTATAATAGAACGTATCGTCTGAATAATGAAAGGAAGCCTATATGAATCACTATAAAACCCAAGACAATCTAGAATCCGCTTTTGCAGGGGAATCGATGGCGAACCGTCGATACTTGTATTTTGCCAAAAAATGCCGAGAGCTAGGCAATGAAGCCGTCGCTGAAGTCTTTGAAGCCACCGCTCAACAAGAAACGCAACACGCCTTTGCTCACTTAGAATTGACGCTTGCTGGCGAAAATTTGACCGTCGAACGTATGCTTGAAATCGCCATTGAAGGTGAACTCTATGAAAGCAAGCATATGTATCCTGAATTTGAAAAAACGGCGAATGAAGAAGGCGATGCTTTAGCGGTGAAAGAATTCGCCGAACAAGCGACTGAATCGGCGTTGCATGCGGAAACCTTTAAAAAAGCAGCGAAACGTTTTAAGGGCTTAACCAGTGTGGAAGCCCGTCATGCTGCCCATTATCAGGCGACCTTGGACACATTAAAATCATAATTGTTTTAAAGGATTTTACCCATGTATAAAAACTAGGGTCTGGTAAACTTTAGCTAATTTTATGATAGGCTAAAGCATTATGACTACAGGCAAAAACAAGTATTATAAACAGTCGCACATTTCTGAACGTAAATTTCGGGAATTATTGCGGTGTTTTGCATTAGATTTAAACG
>JAJTHC010000145.1 GCA_021299615.1 Vampirovibrionales bacterium | reverse complement strand
CGAGGCAAACTCATATAGTTAGCAAAACCTGAAGCATGCCCTTGATCATTGTCGTTATTGCCCATGGGGGTAAAGAGGGGGATTTTTCTTTTTATGAAGTCGTGATAAACCGCCCCAATGTTCGAGTGAAAGGAACGACTATCTCCGCTACCACGTTTGGCATTGTTTTTATTGTATTCATTGGGAGCATAATAAACATCTCCCGTTAAAAACACGGCATCGAGATCTTGTTTTTTAGCCTTGGCAAGAGCAATCGAACCATCTACATTCATTTGCAAGGTGTTATTGTTAAAACCTGGATCGCCAAATATCGCAATACGGTGAATACCGTCGGCACTTTTGGCTTTAGGCAATTGGAAGGTGGTGAAGTGAACAGGGATGGCACGTCCTTTCACTTTGATCATTTCAATGGTGTTTTGCGTTTTGAGTTCTTTATGGATCCAATCTTGAATCCCAGGCATAAAGCGATTCATCACATGCTTATGATGCACACGAATGCCTCGAATCATGCCCATAATATCGCTACGCAAACGCGTCCATAGGCGTTTAACCCAATAGGAAAAACGTTCTAGTCGTGTTTTCCATGAAGTCTTATTTGTGTAGCTTAACCCTTTAGCAGCGTCTTGAAAGCCTTTTTCATAATTTCGCCAATCTTGGGTTTGCCTTAGTTTAGCGATTTCTTTTTGAATATCAGGATGCGACCAATCCGCCCCACTACGTTGCGACGTCGCAGCAAGATCGGTTGGATTCGATTGAAGCGGGAAAGAAGACGAGAGAGGGAGCATTGTGGTTTAAGCATCTCATTTCGATTGAAATATTCCAAGAAAAGGAGCAATATAGTCCTTATTCTATCAAAAACCTCTCCAAAAAAATAGATGCCTTTTATAGAAGTCTCTTCAAAAGTCCTACAGACCCAAATAATAACGTAACTGCATGGCTTTTTGTCTACGGACTTCAGGGGTATTGCGTTGAGCTTCTTCTTTCAACATATCCGCACCATCTTCACTACTTAAGCTCCCTCCTAAAGATCCCTGCCCTTGCTTGAGTTCATTTAAACGATCCTCACTCATTGAACTGGGATCGTCCGTAATAGAAAGCCCCTCGCCTTGTGGAAGAATCGAATAACGTCGAGCCTCTACCGTGGTATTGCTTTGACGGAGAAGCTCTTGCACGATTTTTGCGAGTGCTTGAATTAAATCGTCCGCCGAAAGGCTAGGGGCATCGCTAAAGGTCAAGCCTAAAGACTTGGTCGGGTTCAAGGGATCTTCATCTTGGGTTGCGGTATTAGTCTTTAAAGTAGGTGAAATATAGCCCAATAAAGACGGTGAAACATCGACAGGGGCTTGGGTTTTCGTTGAAGCAGAACTGCCGAGTAATTGGGAAGCTTGAGCCTCCTTGTCTAAAGGCTTTGGAGTCGCACTCGTCACGATAGGGGCAAGCGTATTTAAGTTCGCTTGAGGCGGTGGCGGAATCGGAAGGCGTTTAGGCGTTTGTTGAGCTGTATTTTCCTTTAAACTGTCGATGAGATCAATAATGCTCGGGAGTCTCTGACTGGCTTGAAAAATGGCGTAATCATCCAATTGTGGAAAACTAGTGAGCCAAAACCACTTATTATTGTCAATATGTTGTTCAATGGCGAGTAATCCGCCAGCAGAATCCGACACAATGCCTAAAGTACCGTCACTGTTTTCAATAACTTTAACACCATCACCATATTGAATAACTTTTCTACCAATACCGGGGATGATGACTTCTGTGCCTGAATCAAATAAAGCTTGCCATTCGTCTCGACTCATCACCAAAGAACTGACCGTATTGGCATAGTTACCTTGCGTGTAATAAGGCACAAAATCACTCGTTAATGGGGTGTAGGGAACTATTTTAGGAGCAAAGGTATTGCCGTAATCGGTGAAGGCATCTGTATTGACACGATAGGTTTGCTTTAAGCTTGTTGCACTAAAGCTTGACGCATAATCGTTGAAATTATTGGTTCTGCTTAAGGTTTGTGTTTTAGGATCCCACCATAGATACCCTACATCGTCGACATCCGCTAACCCTGTAGAAGCATTGACGGTAATCGGGGCAAGGGGGTAATTAACAACATCACTGGGGTTTATGTTGGGGCGAACAATGGTGTAGCTTGTATCGGCTTGAATGGTTGACGCACTTTTAGGCGAGCCAATCGTGACGACTTTACGTAATCGCCAGTCATAGTATGTAATCGGCACTGCTGGGATTGAAAAATTAGTCATACACGCCTCCGTATCTATTTTTCGACGTGAAACGTTTTATTCTTAAACGAAACCCTCTATTTTTTGTAACACAACATTACAAATAAACAATTTATTAAGGATCTGATCCTTTATTTTGATGTAATCGAACACAACTTTTTACTTAATTTTTTACATCATCATAGAGAGAGAACAACAACATGAGTATGAATATCGGCGGATCTAGTGTTGCCCCAAGATTTTTCCAAATCCAAGCTGGCAAGTTAGATCAACAAGCCAAAGACTTTATTTTGAAGAATGACACCAATAAAGACGGCGAACTGTCTCAAGCGGAAGTACAAGCCGCTGGCGGTTTAACCCCTGGTGTGCGTTCTAATGTTCCAAGTGCTTCTATTGCGGCATCATTATGGGCTGGGGTTTCTGGTCCTAGTAACGGCATTGGTGCCAAAGAATATGGGCAATTTTTAGCAGCTTTAGATTTTGATCGTGACGGCAAAATTACACAAGAAGAATCTGATGCTACCATGGCGTCTTGGGCTAAATTTATTCAAGCGAATCCTAAGATTGCTCATTCCTCTATTTACAGTGCTTTAGTCCAAAAAGGTAAAGAAATTGGTTTAGACAAAGTTCTTGATAATAGCGAAGAAGAAAAGCTTGCGAGCGATCTCGCCAATGGCAGAAGCCCTTCAACTTCAACCACAACAACTACGCCAAGCCCAGTAAGTCAGGACTTAGGTCTACCACTCGTTGGTGGAACGACTACAACAGCTTCAACAGTGACAACGCCTACTGCCACAGCACCGTCTACGACGGTTAGCACGCCAGCGGTGAGTGATACAGGTGGCTTGCCTATTGTCGGTGGAAGCACCGTAGCAGCGACAACACCTACTACAACGGCAACAGAAACGCCTACTACCACAACAACGAGTGGTTCATTAACTCAAAAATTACAGGGCGTTCCTGGTTTAGATGCTTCAATTATTGCTAGTCTTGTAGCTGTCGTAGGTGGTTCAAGCACAACACCTGCTGCTGAAACGATTAGCTTACCTTTAGTACAATAGAATAGACCCTTCCAAAACCACATAAAAAAACGAGGCGACGGATT
>JAJTHC010000016.1 GCA_021299615.1 Vampirovibrionales bacterium | reverse complement strand
CCGCCTTCGACTTCGTGGATGCCTGTGCCTGCGTTAATGATAACATTCGTGCCGAAATCACGCAGGATTTGAGGCACCATCGAAGCCTGAATCCCTGCGGAAGGCACACCAAAAGCAGGTTCAACGCCTAAATACGGTGTGTTGAGAGCCTCTTGAACCGCCAAGGCATCGGCTTTGTCTAGGGCAACTGTGCCGTAAGGACTGGGGAAGAGGACGGCATCTGCTCCAGCGAGTCGAGGCAGCGTGCCAAAAACCAAGGCAGGACTCATGCCTGTCGACGCATTTTGATAAAACGCCCCCCCCAACGCAGGATGCCCCATTAAAAACGCACGCCCTTTCACACGCAAACGCAAACTATTCAATAACGGCAAGCCATAGGCAAGGTAGTTGAACAAAAAGCATTCCACGCCAGCATCCAGCAAGGCATCGGCACGGTCGAGCAATTCATGGGCGGGGGCGTTCAGATTCACGGCATACAGCGGACGGTGTCCAAAGTCTTTTTCCGCTTGATTGAGGGCATCGATGCACAGGCTCACCCGTTTTAAGGCGGTGCTTAGGTCGGCATCGGCAAGCACTTCGTCATCTTTCACCAAATGCGTCCCTGCTTGAGCTTGCTCTCGCAACAGACTCGCCAAGCCTTCAGGGGGAACGCCGACACAAGGCTTGAAAATACTCATGAGCAGGGCTTGCCCTTCAGGCACACCACATCGCTTGCGAATACCGCTTTGACCATGAGCAGGACCTTGAAAGTGCTTGGCAACAGAGCTTGGCACGGCGACATCTAACCAACGTAGATTCGGCATCATGGAAACCTTGCCAAAGCAGACGGTTTGAAGCATCCCTAAATCCCACATTAAAATGGCTTTGGGGAAGCTCAAAATTACATGAAAGCGTGTCTCTTCAGGATTTTCTCCTTCAAGGGGGTCGCTTATCCACAAGGGGGTAGCACAATAGGCGGCGAGGCGTTGCATTTCGTCGGGGTTTTGCGTGCCGATGCTCTGCCCATTGGCGATTTTCGTGGCGTATTGCCAGACGTTTCCGCTTTTTTCACTGGGGATCGTGAGCAGGTAGAGTCCTAAAACGGCGTCGTCTTTGGTAAGAGCCTCTTGCACGACGTCTGTTTGCATCCAGTGGGTGGGGGTGTTCATCGGTGATACCTTATTGTTTTAATGCAGAATCTTCTTAGCAGAATGATAGCACAATAATAAATTCAGGGGATATATAGCCGAATTGATAATTTCCTGTACTTGGCTATACGTTGTCGCTATTTAATCGTTTAATTGGTATAAACTTGGCTATATACCCATGTGGTCCGTATTTTATACCGATTAAACGATATAAACTAAGAATTGGTATTAAAATAAGCCGCTTGAGTCGCCGTGACGCCTGCGATGGTGGATTGCCCATTGGCACGTGGCGTTAAACGTGCCAGTTCATCCAACGTGAATTGACTGGATGCCGAACTCGGGTCATTCGCCTTGAAAATACCGTCAGGATCAATCAATACAGGCAAGGTCGTATGCCCGTTCACTTCAGTCGCATTACCTGCCGAAGGAGCAAAGAAACCGTTGGTACCAACTCTATCTCCTGATGAAAAGCTTTGAACGGCAAGAGTACCACCGCTATTAAGCACATAGCAAGTAAAGGTGCCTCCGCAAGTGAGGGGGGTGTTTGGTTCAAAGCCGTTAATCGTGACTGGAGGGATGCTGGCGACATCAATCACATCGGTGACGTCTAAGTTGTTCATAATTTGGGTGATGTGCGTGTCCGTTGTAATCCAACCGCCTGAAGAGACAAACCTTGTATTAGCTTTTTGAATATCGTACATGATAGCTTGTACGACTTTATTCGCAGCTGAAGCTCGCATGTCATCCATCGCTCGAATAATCACTCCCATTAACAGGCTTAGAAAAGCAATAATACTTAGGCTCACAAGTATTTCAATTAAAGTTAGGGCGTTTTGGCGTTGTTTGAAAAAAATATGTGGCATGGAATGAACATCCTTTTCGAATTGAATCATAGGGAGTATCGTACAAGTATGCCTCGTTCTTCAATGCTATTAAGAATTGTTACAGAACCTTTTCGTATTGATATAGCCGAGTTTATTTTTACCTGCAAATCACCATATCTTCTTCTCGCAAGGCATTGGCAAACGCTAAATGCGACGAATGCCCTGCATAAAACGCCACAAACGTCCCCTGTACTTGAGCCAACGGAATTTCAGAGAGATAAAAATCGCCGAGTAAATCGAGCATTTTATGAAATAACGGCTCGTTTTTGAGTCGCAACGGCGTGGTATACGTTTCGTTGTCTTCATTAAGCCCCAAGGTGTTTTCTAAACTCACACCTTTTGCCAAGCCTTGTTCTAACATTGCGGGTAATTCGGCGGTTTCTCCAAAGGTGCGAGCCTGTAATAAGGCACGGGCTTCGGCTTGGCTACGATCCTTAAAGTCCCAATACGCCCACTGATGACGCAAATCTTTATGGGCATAGTCCAACACATAACCCAATCTCAAATATTCAGAAGGCAAGGCATATAAGTGAATTTTTTCATTCACTTGAAAGAAAAAGGGACGTACCACTTTATATACAGGAACTTGTTCTTGCCAGCCAAAGGTTTCTACCAAGGCGTCAAACCACGGGAGTGATGAGCCTTCCAACAAAGGTAGCTCACAGGGAACGCCTCCTTCAGGGGCGTGTAAATGCACTTCTAAATCCGTAATACCCACTAAAGCAACGGCGGCTAGAAAATGTTCCACAATCGAAAGCGTCAATTGACTAGTGGGATCCCACAGCGTAACCCCCCGTCGAGCATCGACGACTGAAAAAGCTTTGGCATGAATACGAATAGCATCAGGCAAAACAAACACAATCCCTGTATTTTCTTCGCCAAGAGTAATAGTGGTTCGGACGAGTTTACCTGAAATCAGACCGGCACTTTCAAGCGTGACGGATGTTTGAGGGACGAGGTTCGTGATATAAGGGGATCTGTTAAGCGTTTGCATGAGCGTATCGTTTCTATTTTTGACCTTTGAATGTAAATATATAGTGTTTGATAGAGGATACAGGTAACCCCCTCCCCTTTAAGGGGTGGGGAGTAGATAGATGTAGACACTGGGTTTTGAACATCCCCCCCCTCTCCCTAGCCCTCTCCTCAAGGAGAGGGAACAAGAGTCCTCTATCAAATACTATAGCATTGCGAGACGCTCATTGACAAGTGCGGATAAGTAGTACTCCCCCGCCTTGTAAGAACTTCGCACCAAAGGTCCAGAAGCACAATACGCAAACCCATAGTCTTGTTCCGCCAAACGCTTCAGCTCATCAAAAACGGCGGGCTCCACCCATTCACTCACCTTCAAATGCTTCGGGGAAGGCTGTAGATACTGCCCAAAGGTAATGGCATCCACCTTTTGGCGACGCAAATCGGCTAAGCAAACTTTGATTTCATCAAGGGTTTCACCCAAGCCCAGCATCAACGATGTTTTCGTCACCACCTGCGGATGCGTTTGCTTCGCTTTTTCCAGCACATTGAGGCTTTGTTGATAGTTCGCACGGCGATCTCTTACGGATGACTGCAAGCGTTCAACCGTTTCTACATTGTGGGCAAACACATGTAAGCCACTCTCTAACAAGGTATTTAAGGCATCTAGGTCTCCCTTAAAATCAGGGGCAAGAACTTCCACTTTGAGATTAGGCACGGCGTGTAAAATCGCTTGCACGCATTTCGCCATGTGAGACGCTCCACCGTCAGGCAAGTCATCCCGATCCACCGCGGTTAAGACGACATAGTGCCAGCCAGCTTTGGCGACGGTACGAGCGAGTTTTTCAGGTTCTTCGGCGTCCAACCAGCCGTTGGGGTTGCCCGTTTTGACGTTGCAGAAGCGGCAGCCTCGGGTGCAGGTGTCTCCCATTAGCATGAAGGTGGCGGTACCTTCGCTCCAGCAGTCAAAGAGGTTCGGGCAGTTCGCTTCTTGGCACACGGTTGCCAGCTCAAGCGATTGTGCCGTTTCTTTAAGAGCTTTTAAAGCAGGGGTATTTTGCAGACGGACGTTTAGCCAAGCAGGACGCATATAGCCACCTTTAGACAGACTTTCACTAATCAAAGATTTATAGCCCTACTATACCCTAAAAACAAAGTCTCATGCAAACGCTAAAACTGGCTACATTTTAACAAGCATTAGGAAAATTAATGGTATAAGCCGTTGTGTTTT
>JAJTHC010000263.1 GCA_021299615.1 Vampirovibrionales bacterium | reverse complement strand
TTTAGAAGCGGCGATTATTCGCATTCCTCACTTAGGCGGGGAAGAAGAGTACATCGATCAAGCCTCCGCAGGGCGAGCGTTTTTGATGAAGACGGTGGAGATGGTCTGTTCAGGTGGTTTTTTACACGAACAGTAAAAAACACCCCTTCTTTTAGAAGGGGCGTTAGGTTTGATCTTATTGGTCAAGTGGATTTGTCAGCTCATCACGCTTCGGACTATTGCTGGGAATGGCCTCAAATATATCATCAAGATTAGATGCCTTTATAGTAACTCTCGTTCTAAGAGCTTAAACATCTCTTCCGCATTTTTATTCACTGCAGCTAACTCTGTTTCTGTTTCGATAAAGTTAAAAATGGGATCGGCTGAGTTTTCAGGCTTAGAAGCTTGCAATGCTTCCTTTTGTGTGGTCAATGCATCTATTTGGTATTGAACTTTTTTAAGTTCAGCTTGTTTTTTCGCTTCTAATCTGAGCAGACGAGCCTGTTCTTTTGCTTTAGCGGCTTGGGCTTGTTTATTTTCTAACGCTTTGGTTGCGAGTGTTTTAGATTCCAAAGTGGCTTTTGCAAACGCTACTTGTTCTTCGGGTGTTAATAAGTCACTAACGGCTTGCATGCCTCTTTTTTCAGCACCTTCCGCAATTTTGGTTGGATTAAAAGTGTCACGAATGGCTTGAACCGCTTTTCTGCCTAGAGAAGCATTTTCTTGACGAAGGGCTTGTCTTGTGACTTCTAACGCATCGCGTAAAAGACCGCCTGAACGTTGTTGACTACTACTTGCGTAGGGGGGGGGTGAGATTTGTGTTTAACATGGGGGTTTCCTTATTTTTATACAAAGTAAATAAACGCAAGCCTTCTTTCTAAATGCTTGCTCTTCCACATAAAACCCCTTACAGGAAAAAGGATGCTAGCTTAGACTCATCTATTTACAAAACGTTACACACCCCTAAACGGTTAACGCTGTTTTAGATACTGCCACTGCTTGAGCCGCTTTTACACCTGCCCCAAGTTCGACGCTGTAACCCAATTCAAGCAAGGCTTGTTCCAAACAAGCCAAAACCATGTAAACGTCTCGCTCGCCCACAAAGCCCAAATGCCCAATACGGAAAATCTTTCCCTTTAAGCTAGCTTGACCGTCCGCCACTGTAATGCCAAAGCGATCCTTCAACACCTTACGAATAGCAGGAGCTTCGATTCCTGTAGGAGGCAACACGGCGGTGACCGCAGGGCTGGCATTGACATCGTCTTCCACAAGCGTATTTAAACCTAAAGCTCGCACGCCAGCTCGCACCATGTTACGCAAAAGCAAGTGCCGAGCGTTCATGGCATCGATGCCTTCGTCTAACATCATTTGCAAGCTGACATCCAACGCCATAATCAGGTGAGTCGCAGGCGTGTATGCGGTAGTGTCTTCGGCTTGAGCCTTCAAGTTTCTGGTGAAATTGAAGTAAAACGCAGGATATTTCACCTCATTTTGGTGACGAGCCAACGCTCGTTCACCCACCGCCAAGAACGACAATCCCGGTTGCATCATAAAGCCTTTTTGACTACCGCTAATGGCTAAGTCAATACCCCATTCATCCATTTTGAAGGGAGAAGCGGTTAAACCTGTCACGGTGTCCACAATGCTTAACGCCCCATGTCGACGAATGGCGTTCGTCAAGCCTTGCACATCATTCAACGCCCCTGTCGATGTTTCGCTATGCACGAAAATAACGGCTTTAATGGTTTTTTCAGTGTCGGCGTTTAAGGCCGTTTCTAAGACTTCTACCGTGTTGACTTGCCCTTGCTCGACTTTGAGTTCTTGGACGTTAATACCTAAGCTTTTTGCCATATCTGCCCAACGACTAGAAAAAACGCCGCAACTCAACACCAACAAGGTTTCCCCAGCATTTAAGGTATTGCTTAAGGCGGCTTCAATGGCGCCTGTGGCACTGGCGGTGTACAAAATCACAGGATGCTTGGTTTGAAAAATACGTTGCAAGTTCGGAAACACACGCTTCATAATCTGTTTAAACTCAGGCGAACGATGCCCCACCGCTGGACGGCTCATTACTTCACGAACAGCATCAGGCAAGGGCGTAGGACCTGGAATCATCAAAAATGGGTAGGTATTGGTCATAGGGGGAATCCTTTAGTTCTTAGGGGGTTTCTTTTAATGTGATTGAAAGGTCCCCTTCGAGGGGGCGTAAAACAAAAATGTTAATTTCAGGGTGAAAATGCCCGTTATTGCCGAGCTTGTCTGGCACAAAGTAAAAGCCCAAGCGTTGAAACAAGCTTTTTGAAAATAAACGAGGCGTCACTTCATAATACAGCGAATCATAGCCCAAGGCTTTGGCATCCACCATGGCTTGAATCAACAATTGCCCGCCCAATCCTTGATCTCGAAAATCAGGCAGGACGTAAAACTTAATCAGTTCAGCAATTTTTTCGTCACTTTCATTGCCTTTAAGTGGCTCAATTCCGCCACAACCCACCAACTTGCCTGTGGCGTTGTCTTCAATGACATAATAGCGAGCATCAGACTTTTGAGCGATATAGGCGGACATCGCTACCACTTCAGGGTCGTTGGCAGGGCAATCTTCGGTGTAATCAAATTCGGCGAGCGTTTTGACGATAATGGCTTCAATTTGAGCGTCATCGGCAGGAGTGGCCAAACGCAAAGTGGCTTTGTCTAAAATAGGACGAGGGAGTTTTTGAGCTTCACGAATTTGTGTAAGTGGCATAATGGGGACTCCCTTTAAGAATAACAAGGACACTAATCCATTATCTACGCTAAAAAACTTTTGACTAGGGGCTTTTTCTCATATTTTAATAATTCGGTTGATTATAAGTGCTTCTAATGGTACTGGCTTGCTTCTGCCAAACCGCCATACGCAAAGATGCTTGGGCGGCATCAATCAAAATACGCAATAAGGTTTCTTGTTCTTGAAGACTTAAATAGGTTTCTTGAATCCCTACCGACCATAAAAGTTTTGTGGCTAGCTGGTTGAAGACCCCTGCATCATAGTTTGAAATACCGTTAATGCCTAAGGCTTGCATTTCTTGAGGGCGATCATTCAAGTACGCATTCATTTCAATGCTTAATCGATAAATTGGCGTAGGGTAATTCGTTGGGCGTTGATTATTATTGATGCTCAATGTTAAGCAGGCTAAGTCCAAAAGCTGTTGAGCCTGTTGGAGCAATTGGGGATCCTGCCTGACTTCAGGGAAGCCTGCGTCTTCTAGGTATCGAATACAGTTAGGAGAGCTTAATATGGGACGCAATGCCTGTTCTAAATATATGGAACATTTGCTCATTTTAGCACGCGTAGGGGGCATAAAAACATAGGTTGTAAACACACCCCCTTGTCTTAGGGCTTTAATTTGATCGTAAAGCGTATCGAGATGCCGTTTCGCTTCTGCCGATGCGTGGGCTGGCCCCTTCAGCGAAGGGGCAGGATGCACGGTGGCTCCCCAGTGAATAGGGGGGTGTGAAACCGTTGTGGGAAGCATTGCCATAGCCAAAAAACCTTGAAAAAAGAAAAGCGTAAACTAGATTAACTTAGTATAGCATTAAGAAGGTTTGTTGTCTATTGTATAGAAAGTTCTGCGAAAGGGAACCAAGTTTAATGACTTTCACCCACAGGAGCTGGCGTCAAACGGGTTTGATAGTGAGCCATCCCTGCTTGAATGTCGCCCAAGTGATCCATGCCAAACTTTTCCGTCAACGCTTTCGCTAATGTCAATGCCGTCATGGCTTCCACCACCACTGCACAAGCAGGCACAGCGGTCACATCACTGCGTTC
>JAJTHC010000062.1 GCA_021299615.1 Vampirovibrionales bacterium | reverse complement strand
GCATACCCAGCTTTCAACCCTTAAATTTAAACATTCCTTCAAGTGATGCCATAAGTCCTTTTTTAGCCGATCTAACAGTTCCAAGCAATACGAATGTGGCACCTGCTTTCAATCCCTTTATGAAAGAGCCTAGCATCACTGTGCAAGACTTTATGAACGTTCACGCTGATCAAAATCAGCCTTACATTAACACCGATTATTTAAACGCTATTACTGCATCTACGACTAATAGTTCGACTTTGTCCACTATGTACGCACCATACATGGCTTCTAATTCATATAATAGTATGCTCCGTCAGTTTATGACGTGGATGTCAATGCCCAATAGTAGTACATTACCTATTTTTGGTGCAAGTTCTCAAACAAACAACTTCACGATGCCCACTCGTCAAGATGCTTCAGGACTACCCCTACTTTAAGTTGATATAGTGTTTAGTTTTTCGGCACAGATGGCTATATTAAGCCTTCAACAACGCCCCTAAAATGTTCAAGCCATGACCTGTTTTAAAGTGAGTCAATGCCGATTGAGCGTCTTGTCGAGTAGATGCAATTAACGCCTGGGTCAAGGCAATACCACCTCGTTGATGAAGTGCTTCTTTCAACGCCACACAAGCCTGATCGATTGCTTCAAGAGGGGCTTGCTCCTGCACTAAATTAAAAATAGTTTGCACCGCTTCTTCTAAAAATGCTTGCTGGCTTTCTTCTTGAAACAACAGTAAAATCGGGGCATTCGCCAAACCATTGCGAATATCGTCTAAAATTGGCTTGCCTAAGTCCGTGGCGTCTGCGGTGTAATCGAGTAGATCATCGTGAAATTGAAACGCCATGCCAAAAGCATTGCCAAAGTCAATCGCCTTTTGCATCGTAAGGTCATCCGCTTCCGCCAAAACCGCCACTGATTTGGCAAGACATACATATAAACTCGCGGTTTTTTTGTAGGTTTTTTGCGTATAAGCGTCCCATGAAATCTCGGCGAGTGGTTGATAAGCAAGTGCATTTTGAAGGACTTCACCTTCACAAAGTTCCGCCAAAACTTGGGCGTAAAAGCTCACCAGTTGAAGATTGCCCAAGCTGGCGAGTGTTTGGCTGGCTTGAGCCAGCAACCAATCGCCACCTAAAATAGCGATACGATTGCCAAAACGTTGACGCACCGTGGATTTGCCCCGTCTTAAATCGGCTTCATCCAGCACATCGTCATGCAATAAGGTGGCTAAGTGAATCATTTCGGTCACGGCTGCCAGCTTCACGACACGATCATCACTGGGTTTGCCTGTAATGGCTTGCCATAGGGCATGCACCATCGCAGGACGCACCAACTTGCCCAAGGTGCTAAGGCTATAAGTGGTCGCATCCGCCAATGTTAAGGCTTCAGGCGGCAATAGCCCCTGTAAAAAATCCACCGTGGCGTTAAGTTCGGCGTCTAAAGGTTGAAAGAGTGGGGCAATTTTTAGAGCCGTCATCGTGTTTCATATTTCACTTATAATAATAGTATCCATTACATCTAACGAACACTATATAACGTATGTACTTATTATATTATGGATGAAAGTCCGCTAAAACGTCAATAGAAAAGATTTTGCCATGATCAAGGAACTGATAATCGTCACAGGAGCCACCGCCACAGGCAAAACCGATTTAGGCGTAGCTTTGTCTCAACAGTTGGCAAGCGATGTCATTTCTTGCGACAGTCAATTGGTCTACACGGGCTTGGATATTGGCACGGCTAAACCGACGCTTGAAGAAATGCAAGGCATCCCTCATTTTGGCATGGATCTTGTCGCCCCCGATATCACCTTTTCTGCCGCCATGTATGAAAACGCCGTGCTTCCCTTGATTGTGGAGCGTTTGGAACGCCAGCAACCTGTCATTATGGTAGGCGGCACAGGCTTTTACCTGCGTCAATTGTTTGAAGCTCGTCCGCTGGTAGACGTTCCGCCGAACCCTAGCTTTCGAGCCGAAATGACCGCATGGGCAAATAATGCAAGCACGCAAGCTGGCGACTTTCCTTTGCATGAACGCTTAAAAACCCTCGATGCCTTGCGAGCGTCGCAGTTGTACCCTGAAGATGATCGTCGTGTGTTAAGAGCCTTAGAAATCATTGAAGCCACAGGTGAGCCTGTGCCTCAAGAAAAACGCCCCAGCGTGGTCGAAACCGCTTTAGGATATGAACCTAAAACCGTTTGGCTCGGCTTGACGCATGGCGATAAGGTGCATCGTTACCAGCGGATAGAAGCTCGTATCGATGCCATGCTGGACGCTGGCTGGCTCGATGAAGTTCAGCACTTGGCGGATGCCTATGGTGAAACGGCTCACGCCTTGCAGGTGGCTCACGGATACCCCGAACTCTTGGCGGTTTTGAAGGGAACGCTTACTTTAGAAGAGGCGAAAACGCAAATTACGATCAATGTTCGTCAATATGCACGCCGTCAAAAAGTATGGTTTAATCGACATAGCTACATGCAGTGGCTGGATATTGGCGGTCAAAACGGCTCACTGCTTCCCTTAGAAGACAAGCTCGCTTGGGCGTTAGAAAGGATTGCCTTATGAACAAACAAGCTTTGACCCTCGCCTTTTTAAGTGATTACGGCACGAGCGACGCCTATGCAGGCATCTTGCATGCTGTCGCCTTAAGTCGTTTGACGCCTGAAGCCAAGCACCTAACGCAACGGCTGGATCTCACGCACGGCATCGCCCCCTTTGACATTCGTGCAGGGGCGTGGAGCCTTTTGCAAGCCTTGCCTTATTTACCGCCTCACACGGTGAGCGTTGCCGTGGTGGATCCCCATGTAGGAAGCCCTGAACAAGGCATTGCGGTGGTGTTTCGCCCCAGTTTTCAACAGGTTTTTATTGCGCCTGACAACGGTCTTTTAGCCCCTTTGCTGGCGTGCATCCCCGATGCTTATGCCTTACGTCTGAGCCGTTCAGACGTTCAAGCCTATGCGTGGTTTTACGCCAGTGCTGAAGAGCAAGCCTCTGCGGGCAATACCTTT
>JAJTHC010000037.1 GCA_021299615.1 Vampirovibrionales bacterium | reverse complement strand
CTTAGCCAGTGTGGGAAGCGGCGTGGCGGCTGGCTTTTTAGCGAATCACCTGCAAGGCAAAAGTGCCAAAAAGAATGATGACGTCGTGAAAGAAGGCATTTTTCAGTATGTCGCCAACATTGCCATGTGTGGCTTTGGGGCAGGACTTGGGCTTACGGTTTCTAACGCCTTGGGCTTTACCAAGTTTCGTAACCCTATGGCTCGATTCGCCACGGTTGTCGCTGGCTTAGGGGCAGGCATTTACGCAGGGGCGTTAATTGCCAATCCCTTGTCAAACAAGGTTGAATCTCAAATTAAGCGACGCCAACCTGCCAAGCAGCACGGTCCTTCAGGCGGTCGCAAGCTGGAGTTTGCGGACGGCGTGCTTCATGTGGATGACATTCCCACTGCCTTTAGTGTGGCAGGCGTGCAAGCCCTCAAACCATGGATTTCACCCTTCTTTTTGATGTCGGGGATTAAGACGGCGTATGGCTATCGTAACGTGGAGCCGTTGGCTCATAGTTCGCCGATTCCTGTGGGGCGTCACGAGCCGTTGCAGTTGGATCCGTTTTTGGAGCATCACACGCCGTTTGGGGGCATCGATGATGCGGAGGGTAAAAGCACCTATCAAGCCTTAACGCCTCGACTAAAAAACCGTTTTACTACGTAGCATAAAAACGCCTTGATTGGTTTTTATGCTTTTAAGTGTATGCCTGATACACCCAAATCCAAACACTATAAGGAGTAAATTATGTCTGATTTAAAATCTGTAGCAGGGCAAGCAGGAGCGACTTGTGGAAGACTTTTTAGTAAAGCAAAGCAAGCTCTTTCCCCCCCCAAGACGGCATCTATAGAAGATGTCATCAACTGGAATAAGCCTATTCATGAGCGTGTCGCTCATAACCTAAAAGGTTTAGCAAAGGATATTTTTAAGAAATAATCTGTTTACGTGTAGCCCCTTATCAAAAGGGGCTACACATTCTTGATTGAGAAGGCTTTTTTATGAATCAACCACCCAAAATTAAAATCACACCACACCCAAATCCTTATTTGCGAACAGAATCCAGTGTTAGACCTCTTGAAGAAGACGATATTCAAGAACTTTTAACGATACTACGATCTGTTTATTCCAAAGCAGGAGAAGAGGTTCCTAGTGATGAGGTTTTAAAACGTTCTTTACCAAGCACCATTACTCATGTTGAGCTGATAGATATTCGATCTGCTTTACAAAAAGCTTCAAATCCTCAAGAATTGGCAACTATTCTTGCACGGCGAACGAAGCAATATGCTCATAAACTTCAAACGGCTCAGCTAGCAAAACTAAAGGCTCCCATTCAAACGACTCAAGTATTTTTGAGAAAATACGGCACAGAACTTGCTGGGGTTTTGGCAAATACGTCTTCTAAGTCTGATTTCATTGGGGCAAATGCTCTAAAGCGTAATGAAATTTTAGCGAAGGCAGTGGCACGATGGGCAAATCAAAAAGGCTTAGACGCTCTAAGTATCGAACCTATTCTACAAATCTTACGAGAAGGAGGCGTTGAATACTTACAAAACGTTGCAAAAGCAGGGTTCGAAGATGTTGCAAACCCTTTAAAGCTAACACCTGCAATGGTTGAGTATCTAAGAAAGCTAGTGCCTAGTGTTCCAACAGAAGAAGAACATCCTGATTTTTTACATCACCTTCAAAAGGCTTTAAGTTCACACTTTCCCGACTATCTTAACACTACTTTTGTTGAACCCACGAGCTTGACGCCTGCATTAAAGGAAATGGCAAGCAATCAGATTGGTAATGCGATTGAGACGGCTGATTTAGACCCTACAGAACGCATAGGTCAAGCTAAAAAGGTGGCTCAAGAGGACGTTTGGACGTTTGGCATGAAAAAAGTAAAAGCAACGCCAACGGTTCAAGAAGTTTTAAACCCTGTGAAAGAAGCGTTGCAAAGTGAGTCTACAGACTTTTCAACCCTCTCTCAAGAAATGGAAAAGCCTGTTATAAAAGCAATAGGCAAGCCTATCGTCGAAAAAACAAAGGCTCCTCCTTCTCTAAAGGACTTGATTGAAAGAAGTATTGAGATTGCTCTTAAGCCTAGCTCGATGGAACTCGGTAATGTTTTGGTGGAAGACCCAGACATTCCGATTCAAGAATGGCAAAAAGCTGTTACACAGTTTGAAGAAGCTTATCTAACAGAACAAGGGTATTCACCCAAAGCTCAAGCGTATTTTCAAGGGATTTTAGCAGAACTAAAATCGCCTAATTTTTGGAAACAAAGCCCTGAAGCACGGGCAACGAAAGTTCAATCGCTATCTCGTCAATTTTTAGAAACTTATGTGAATCCCAAGATGAGTCGACGTGACTTATTGAAAGGCTTGCTTCCTAAATCAGCAGATGAAGTATTAAAACCTGCCATTTCTAAAGAAGCGGGAGAAACCGTTTTAACTCGGCGAGCCATACCTGCTTTTTTAAGTTTAGATGGATTATTGAAGTTCTTAGGGAAAGTGCCTAAATAAAGCTTAACTACACCGTATCTAAGTAATGGGGAAGCTGGTAAACAGGCGATGCGTCCGACGTCGCCACCGATGCCAAGCCTTCCACCGCAGGGATAGCCTCTTGTAAGTCGCCGTCTTCACCGAGCTTCATCCACTGGCTATGATTGGCGGTTTCAGTCAAGATGTAGTCCTGCCCATGCACACGCAACCAATGCAGTTTTGTGCCTGTTTCCAGCGTTTGCACATCCAAGCGTTCCAACCACGACGGCATGGCGGACGCTGAAGGCATCGTGGGCTTGGCTAAAGGCGTGAGTGCTTGACGGGCTGGAGTCGTTAAAATCCTCCCCCATGAAAGACGCATCGCCTGCCACATGGCGATTAAAATCGGCTTGCCTTCTTCTAAATGAGCGACTTTCACACGTTCCGCCCAATCCACAAACCAGATTTGACGCATCACCCAAAGCCCGACACCCAAGACCAACAAGGTATTGAAGAGTATCATGCTCATGTTGACATCCCCACCCCCTGTGGAAGCCCCTTCACCAGACGGTTTCAAAATATCGGCAAGCGGAATCGCCTCTTCAGCGAAGGCGGACGCAAGATTCATCCCTGCGGTGAGTAGTGCAAAGGGTAATGTTTTGATGAAATGTCGCAAGGCAGGGGTCTTCCTTTCAAATGCTGGATGTGTCATTTATTTTAACATTTGTAAAGTTTTTGGTCGAATCGCTCCTCTGTTTATGTTAGACTTTTGGGGAATATCCACTCAATTTATGAAAGGCTCCTTCCATGACCTCCATCAGAACATCCGCTTGCTTTTGTACCTATGACGTGCGAGCCATTGTCACCCCTGACTTCTTTGATGCCGTGACCTATAAGCATATGGCTCGAGCCTTTGTCGCTTTTTGCCAAGCAAAAAAAGGAGCCGAGCAGCCCTTTCTTCCCTTCACGATCGCCGCTGGTTACGATGCCCGCCTGCATAGCCCCGAACTCTTTGAAGCATTGAAAAATACCTTGCTCGACTTAGGCGTGAATGTCATCGATTTAGGTTTGCAACCTTCGCCGATGGTGTATGCCAGCGAATGGCTTGAGCTACCTGAAGGCATCCAAAAGCCCGATGCGACCTTAACGGTAACGGCGAGTCATAACCCTGCCCCCTATAACGGCTTAAAATGGACATTGGACGGTCATGCCCTCACCCGTGAAGACGTGCAAGAAGTGAAGCGTATATTTGATGCACAGCAAGGCACGCCACTGGAACTGGTTTCCCTTCGTGGGCAGGTGACGTCCTACAATCCAGTGCCTGATTACCTGACATGGATGCAAGCGAACTTCCCCAAGACAGCCTACCCCCTTAAAATCGTGGTGGATGCAGGCAATGCCACAGGTGGCTTGGTGGCGGTTCCTTTATTAAAGGCGTTTGGAATCGAATGCGTCCCCTTATTTACGGACGTTGACGGACGCTTCCCGAATCATCACCCTGATCCATCTAAAGCGAAGAACTTACAGGATCTCATTCAAGCGGTGCAAACCCATCGCGCCGATTTTGGTGTGGCGTTTGACGGCGACAGCGATCGTTTGGGTGTGGTGGACGATCAAGGGCGTGTGATTGCAGGCGACTTCTTATTACTATTGATGACACAAGCCATGATGCGTCGTCGCCGTGTCAAGTTTCCTGATGAAGTTCCTCCGAAAGTAGTGGCGGAAGTGAAATGTAGCCAGCACTTGTTTACAGGCATCACGGAAGCGGGGGCTGAAGCGATCGTGTCGCCGACAGGGCATGCGAAAATAAAAGACACCATGAAAACGCAAAAAGCCGTTTTGGGCGGTGAATTAAGCGGTCACTTTTTCTTTAAGGACGAACATTGGGGCTTTGATGATGCCTTTTACGGCATGATGCGTATGGCACAAGTCTTGGATGATGCCCGTCAAATGGCGAGCAATCCGACATTGCCCTTAAGTCAATTGGTGGATACCTTGCCTAAAACCATCATTTCCGATGAATTACGTTATGCGGTGGATGCCCATTTGAGTCCCCAAGTCATGGCGTACCTTAAAGAAGATATTCAAAAGCGTTATGAAGAAAAAAGCCTTTTTGGCAATCAGGCGATTTTGGGGCTTTCTACCTTAGACGGTATTCGCTTGGCATTAGAAGGTGGCTTTGTTTTGGTGAGAGCGTCTAATACCGAACCTGTTTTGAGCCTGCGTTGGGAAGCTCGTAGCGAAGAAGATTTGGATGCGTGCGAAACGAAGTTATTGTATCTCATTCATAAAGCCGTTTCGTATGCGGAAGGCTCCGCCGAAGGTGTCTCGTAACTGGTTTGATATTGTTACAATTGCCTGCTTGTAATGAAATGATGTTTGATTTAAAGTGTAGAATGAAGAGTCATTTCTTCAGGTCTTTATTGGCCACTGATAGGTAAACTATCTTAATTTTCAGTTAGAAAAGGATACAAGGAGATAACGGCATGGCCCGATTAGTCGGTGTGGACCTACCGAAAAACAAAAAAGTGCTTTACGCACTTCCTTACATCTATGGTGTAGGTTACAGCCTTTCTAAAGTCATTTTAGAAAAAACTGGCATTGACCCTGACAAGCGTGTAAAAAACTTGACCGAAACCGAAGTTAACAAGCTTCGTGAAGCGATCGAAGGTACTTACATCGTTGAAGGTGACTTGCGTCGTCAAGAAGCAATGAACATTAAGCGTTTAATGGAAATTGCGAGCTATCGTGGAATTCGTCACCGTCGTGGACTGCCTTGTCGTGGTCAGCGTACGAAAACGAACGCACGTACTCGCCGAGGTCGCAAATCGTCGCCCATTAAAGGCAAGAAATAATTAGGGGTTAATGAAATGATGGCAAAAGTAACTAAGCCAAAAAAGAAAGAAAAGAAAAATGTGGTTCAAGGCATGGTCTTTGTTCAATCCACATTTAACAACACTGTTGTAACGTCTACAGACACACAAGGCAATGTTATTGCCTGGGCGAGTGCTGGTGTGGCAGGCTTTAAAGGGGTTCGTAAAAGTACGCCTTTCGCCGCTCAATCCGCTTCTGAACTTGTGGCAAAACGTTCAATGGAACAAGGTATGAAGACGGTTAAAGTCTATGTGAATGGACCTGGTTCAGGTCGGGAAACCGCTATTCGTGCATTGCAAGTTTCAGGACTTGAAATCACGCTCATTAAAGATGTTACCCCCATTCCACACAACGGATGCCGCCCGCCTAAACGCCGTCGCGTTTAGTGCTTAAAAGATGTTAAGGAGATTATAACGTGGGAAGATATACCGGCCCAGCCGCCAAAATATCCCGTAACCTTGGGGTCAATCTAACCGAAACCCCTAAAATCGATGCGGTTATGAAGCGTCGTCCCTATGCCTCAGGTCAGCATGGGCAAGCACACAAGAAAATTTCTGAATTTGCTCAGCAATTAAAAGAAAAGCAACGTCTTAAAATGCGTTTTGGGATTCGTGAAAAGCAACTTCGTCGCTATTACGAAATTGCCAACCGTAGTAAAGGCAACACAGGTACGATTTTGCTTCAAGTTCTTGAACGTCGTTTAGATAATGTTGTCTTCCGTGCAGGACTTGCGGAAACACGTCGTCAAGCTCGTCAAATGGTCGCACACGGTCACTTCTTGTTGAATGGACATCGTGTAACGGTACCTTCTATCTTGGTGAAAGACGGCACGGTGATTTCAGTGCGTTCCAACAGTGTGGATTTCGTCGTTCGCACATCTGAATCCGCTCAAGCTTATGTAAGCCCTGCGGTATGGTTGACGGTAAGCAAGGAAACGGCTTCGGTTCGTTTTGACCGCTTGCCTGAACGTGAAGAGCTGGATCCCAACACTCGTGAACAACTTGTGGTTGAATACTACTCTAGATAAGTTTGGAATTTTAGTATATTATTGTATTACAAGATTTTAAGTGATTTGGAGGTTAGTGTTCACTATGATTGAACATTCATTAAATATCAAATGTCTCACCAAAAACACAGAACACGACGGTTCTGTTTATGGTAAGTTCGTTTTAGAGCCTATGGAAGGCGGTTACGGTACGACCATTGGTAATGCGTTGCGTCGTGTCTTGCTTTCTTCGATTGAAGGTTCCGCCATTACGTCGGCTCGCTTTGAAGGGGTTTCCCATGAGTTTACCAATATCGATGGTGTCGTTGAAGACGTCCTCGATATTTTGTTGAACTTCAAAGGCGTTGTTCTAAAGTCTGAAACAGGCGAACCTGCTGTTTTACGTTTAGATGTAAAGCGTGCGGGTGAAGTCACCGCAAAAGACCTTGAATTGCCAGCAGGCATTGAAGTCTTAAACCATGATTGGCATATCGCCACATTGAGCAAGGACGGTCATTTGGCGGTGGAGTTGACCGTGGAATCTGGCGTGGGTTACGTCCCTGCGGATAAAACCCAGTCTTCTGCGAACGCTAGCCATGATGCGTTGCCTTTGGATGCTGCGTTTATGCCGATTCGTCGTGTTGCCTACAATGTGGAACCACTTCGTGTGGGAACCCGCACTGATTATGATAGTTTAGAGCTTGAATTGTGGTCCGACGGTAGCGTTGATGTCACCTCTGCCTTGAGTCAAGCGGCGAACATCTTAATTGAAAACTTGGTGCCGATTGCTTCTTTAATGGGTGTGCCGACTGTTGTCACGCAACCCATCGTTGAAAAAGAAGACGTCCCAGAAGATAACGCCCCTTCCATTACAATTGAAGATTTAGAACTTTCGGTTCGTGCCTTCAATTGCTTGAAGCGTGCCAATATCCACAGCATTCAAGAATTGATGTTGAAATCTGAACATGATTTGTTGAACATTAAAAACTTCGGCAAAAAATCAGCAGATGAAGTCATCGAACGCTTAAAAGCCTTTGGTATTGATTTAAAGCCAAGTCCTGAAGATGCCCTTCTTCCTGTGGACTAATTCTTACAACAAATTATATGGAGTTTGATGATTATGAGACACCGTAATCGAGTGAAAAAATTGGGTTTGCCCGTCGATCAACGTAAAGCGTTGATGCGTTCTTTGGCAACTCAACTCTTCTTACATGGTGAAATTGAAACGACGGTCACTCGTGCTAAAGTTTTGGTTTCCTTTGCAAGTCCTATTGTAACCTATGCCAAGCGTGGTAATTTGAATGATGTTCGTATGGCATCTAAGCGTTTGTATAAGGTGAAAACAGGTCAAGTGATTGAATCAGCGAAAGGCAATCCGATTGAAGAAACGGTTTTACGTAAAATCTTTGCTGAAATTGGACCCCGTTATGCGGATCGTCAAGGCGGATACATCCGTGTGTTGAAAACACACCGCCGTCGTGGAGACAACACGCAAATGGCGATTGTTCAATTGGTTTAGTCACCCCGAGACAGTCATATTTCAAAGGACACGACGCCAAAGCTTCGTGTCCTTTGAATACATCCGAAAGGTTAAAGATCCTCCTTTTTTATTGATAAAGTATGATTTCTGAAAATCTTGCCGACAACGCACTAAATGCGAGGCTTCCGAGACATTTTGCGGACGGCAGGAACGGAGGGAAAGCGAGAGGGGTGGGATTCTTAAGGGAGGGGGGCGACCAAGACCCTCCCTCCCTTAAGCGCATTTAGAGGTGTCGGAGAACCTTTGTGCGAGCAAAGGTCTCTGACGCACCAGCTCAAAACGGAAGCTCGAAATCCAAAAAAAGATTTCTAAAAAATACGAAAAAGGGAACAACGTGAGGCTTTATTTACTTATTCATTATGATGGCACGCCGTTTAGCGGTAGCCAAGCCCAATACGGCATTTCTTGCCGTACGGTGCAAGGCGAATTGTGGCAGGCATTAGACGCCTTGAACCTAAAATCCCACGTCAAACGCTTGCACTTTGCGTCCCGAACGGATCAAGGGGTGCATGCTCAAGGGCAGGTCGCAGAACTCGATGTCAGCGATGACTTTTTGGGGCGTGTGCCTGATTTGAGCTTAGCCCTCAATGCGAAGTTGCCTCCTGAAATTGCGGTGACGGAAGTCTTAGAAGCGGGCTTGCCTGATGAGCGAGGCTATTACCCTTCGGTGCAGTTTGATACGGTTGCTAAGTGGTATCGTTACAAATGGCTGCTGGCTCCGACTCGTCGTCCGCATCAAGCTCGCAATGCGACGTTGATTCATCAACCGTTCAATGTGGCACGAATGCAAGACGCCGCCCAGAATTTTGTGGGGGAACATACGTTTTCTTACTTTAAATCCCCAGGTAGTTCTGTTACAGATGACCGCTGTTTGTTACATTATGCGTCTTTTTCGCAACAATTTGACGAAGAAATCACTTTTGACCTTGTGGGAAATCGTTTTTTGTATAAAATGGTAAGAAATATGGTTGCATATCTACATGGTTTGGGTGACAATAGAAGTCAAGCTTCGACTTCGCTTCTTTCAGCTCAAGATGTGTTAGGTCAATGCGATCGCCCAGCGTCTCTGAGGACTGCCCCGTCACAAGGTTTAACGCTCATGGCGATTCATTATGAAGCACCCTGTTTACAATTTAATGATGTGCGTGTCAAAACTTTAAGCCATGCCCTTAAAAAGGAGTTTTCAAATGTTGAAAACCTATTCTGCCAAAACCGATGAAGTCCAAAAAGAATGGTACATCGTCGATGCGGATGGTCAAACCGTCGGTCGTTTAGCGGTTCAAATCGCTAATGTGCTTCGTGGAAAGCACAAGCCTACTTACACCCCTCATATTGACAGTGGTGACAATGTCATCATCATCAATGCTGAAAAAGTTGTGGTGTCTGGTAAAAAGTATGAAGAAAAACTCTACCGTCACCATACAGGTTACATTGGTGGGATTAAAACTTTTACCTTTAGACAGATGATGGAACGTAAGCCAGAGCGTATTATGGAAATTGCGGTGCGTGGTATGTTGCCTCACAACCGTTTGGGTCGTCAGCAAATTAAGAAGCTTCACGTTTATGTGGGTGCGGAACATCCGCATGAAGCCCAACAGCCTAAAGCGTTCCCACAATAGGCTTTAGAAGATTTATTGGTTTACAAAGATTAATTTAGGAGACGTTATATGTCTTATCCCCAAGTTGGACAACGTGGCACAGGTCGTCGTAAATCGGCGATTGCTCGTGTACGCTTATTGCCTGGTACAGGTACGATCCTCATCAACGGCAAAAGTGTTGAAGAGTATCTTGGAAACCGGACGTCTTTGCATGTTTCTGTGAAGCAAGCGTTGGTTTCTGCGGGTGTGGAATCTCAATACACGGTTTTGTGTAAGGTTGAAGGCGGCGGAAAAGTCGGTCAATCTCAAGCGATTCGCTTGGGTGTGGCTCGTGCTTTAGCCGAACTCAACCCCGATTACGCCCGTTTGATGCGTGTCGAAGGCTTCTTAACTCGTGACGCTCGTGTAAAAGAGCGTAAGAAATACGGACTTCACAAAGCTCGTAAGAAACCCCAATACTCCAAGCGTTAATTTTCAAAAAGCCCTTCCACTCGGAGGGGCTTTTTTGTTTCTATATAGTGTTTTAAAGAGTTTGCCGTACTTAGGCTAGACGAGGAGCCTAGAATATTTTGTGAAGAAGTGTAGATAGACCTACATAAAGAACAAAATAATCGTAGCGACAAAGTATAGACAAGTAGGGGAAATTATTTAAAATACTATAGAAGACTCTGCGAAAGCGGTTTTACTCCCTCTCCCTTAGGGAGAGGGAAACAAGCTTCTCATACCATTTAAATGATTGAATAAGAAGGTTTTTGTCCCCACCTCGTCGCATCACTCCATTGCACGACGTCCGCTAGGAAGCCTCGCATTTTTGCGTTGACGTCTGTTTTTAAAGGCGTCCGAATTATTGTTATGAAGCGTAAAAACAAAAACCGATGCGAAATCTACCTACTTATGTTAGTATTAAATCTAGCTTAAATGAGGTTGTGCATGAAACGTTTGTGGCGGAATTCGACATTTTTTCATTTCTTTTCGGTAGTCCTACTTGGGATAATGATGAGTCCCTTCTTGGCTTGTGCAGAAACAACTTTACCTATTGCTGGAAATCCACCAGCCTATTCACTTGTGGCAACGCAATCTAATATAGCGTTTCAACCCTTCGATATTGATGAAAAGGGCTTTTACCTTCTGCCTGAACGCTTACTTGAAAATACGGACGAAGGTATGATACCTCGGTACCTTTTAAAGCTAGATGCCCCTAAACGCCAATTTATTATTGAGTTCCCCTTTGCAAAACTTAGAAAGGGGATGCCTTCAGGGTACGCCGTCGGAATGCAAGGTATTGAAAAGGTTGAACTGATTCAACAAGGGGGTAGCCTGATTGATTTGGCACGGGTGGTACTCACCTATAAGGCGGGAATAGATCTCAAAACACTGAATCTATTGAGCTTAAGTAACGGTCGTTTGCTGATTGCTAATCCACAAGCAGGAGCGTCTAACATTGTACGTAGCGAATCTCGGCATGGGGGAGGAATTATTGAAAATACGCAAAGCCCCCCGTATGCTCCTTCACCTGTGCCATCCAACACGAACACCAACGCAAACATCCCTAGTCCCACAGTGACGAAGACCAACGACAATAGAACCGTGATCGAAGTGATTGAAATTGAAGATCAATTTTTTATGTTGAAGCCTTCACTCAATAGCTCGGCACTAAAGGTGAAAAATGAGTTCTATTTGGAAAACCCTCATAGATTTGTGCTGGATTTGGACGCCGCAGTGATCTCGCCTAAGCTTTTTTCAAGCGAACCTGATGCGAAAGGGGCTTACCCGACTTCTGGGGTAACGCAGTGGCAGGGTTGGTCAGTCAGGGTGTCTCAAAACACCCCCAACGTGGTCAGGGTTGTGATTGAAACGGAAGAGCCTCGTAATTTTACAGTGCTTCAAGGAAACAACAACGCCTTTAAAAACAGTCTGATTATTCAGCCGTCCCCTGTCAAGAATCCGTTTTGGGACAAGGTAAAAATCAATCAACCCAAGGTAATGAGTGCTTTAAAGCAACTCTATATTTCCAATGAATCTCCGAATACGCCCATTAAGTTCCGTTTAGAGTCACAACGCCCGATTCAGTACAAGGTCGTTAAAGAAAGCCCCACTCGCTTTAGTGTGGATTTGTTGAATGTCACTGCTCCGCCAGAACCATTGGGCTTTGATGTGTCACATTTCCCCTATCTAAAAACCTTAAGTCATGTACAATCTTCTCAGGGTAGCCGACTTTTGGTTGAGCTGAATAAGCCTTTTGAAGATTTGAGAAGTACCCCCTTTACAAGTGTAAATGCCTTGGAATTGAGTTTTAATCTGCTAACACAGGCTTCTGTGGTGAACACGCCTAATCCGTCAAATAACGCAAACCGTCCGCCCAATAACGGTCGAAAAGTAGTTGTGCTTGATGCAGGACATGGCGGAAAAGATGCAGGTGCCATGCGAAACGGTATTATGGAAAAGAACCTTAATTTGAGTGTAGCACTTAAATTAAGGAAGGAATTACAGGCTCGGGGCTACGTGGTTTACATGACCAGAAGTAGCGATACCTTCTTAAGTTTAAAAGAAATTACACAAGTGGCGGCAAGTTATAATCCACATATTTTTATTAGTGTGCATCACAATTCAAGTAACAGTTCCGCCATATATGGACTTGAAACCTATTACTATCATGCGTTTAGCTTAAGTTTGGCACAAGCTGTACATACCAAGCAAGTGCAGTCCCTAGCGGTGGTGGATCGTGGGGTGCGTAAAAATCAATTCTATGTGATTAACCACACCAGTGTGCCAAGTATTTTATGTGAATTGGGTTATGTGTCTAATCCAAATGAACTTAAGGTGTTAAATACCGAGCTTCGTCAACGTCAGCAAGCCAAGGCCATTGCTGATGGGGTGGATGCCTACTTTAAACGAAATGGACGGTAAAAGAGTATGTCGGAATCTCTTTTATCTTTTATAGAGACGGAATCTCGCATCAAATGGGCTAATCCTAAATCGGCTCATTTAATCGTCTTTGATTCTGGGGTAGGGGGCTTGAATGTACTCAAAACCTTATGGTTGGCTAATTTAGGATGCCCCATTAGCTTTGTTGCTGATTCCGCATGGATGCCCTATGGCGACAAGGATCCCCAGCTTTTGAGAGAGCGTCTTTTACATTTGGTGGGGACTTTGCTGACGCAGCATTGTGAAAATAGTTACATATTATTTGCGTGTAATACAGCATCCGCCGTATGGGAAAGTATTCCGCCTGATGTGTTTGCTCAACATGGCATTCGTCCTGATCGGGTGATTGATATTCTTCGTCCCACCTTGTCGTTGCTGATGCGTGAGTTAATTGCATGTGTTAAAACAGGTGAGACGTACGCTGATGTAGGACTCATGGCAACGCCTCTCACCATTCAGAGTGGGGCTTACCCTGCCTTGGCTCGGCGTCTTTATGGGCATGGGTCATTTCCTCAAGTAAGCTGGCAAAATGTCTCTTGTGCTGGATTGGCTCAAGCGGTAGAAGGTAACCTTGATGTGGAACCTGTCGATGTTTTACTGCATCGTTATGCGTCCAAGTTTGAAAGAATGCCTCCCAAAGCTTTGATTATTGGGTGTACCCATTACTTGGGCTTGAAGGCTACTTTACGATGTTATATGCCCGAAACGATTTTTATAGATCCGAGCGAAGCCTTGGTTTTAGTCATTGCCGAACGTTTGGGGATTACGTATGAACGCCAAGCATTCACTTTGAGATCAGTAGGGTCAGAACCCGTTCGTTTGCTTGCAACAGGGCGTACGGATACTTTGATAGCCTATTTAAAATTACATCTTCCCGCCTTAGCGATTCAAACGTTTGATAAACTTTTACTTGATTGACAAAAATAAGAAAAATCGGTAGACTAATTGAACCAGTCAGGTTATTTTGTGTTAATTATTATAAAAGGAGAGAATACAGAATGAAACAATATGTAAGTTTAGTACTTTGTGTCGGGTTGACTTTAGCAAGTGCCTTTCCCAATTTGTCCTTTGCAAATAATTCAGACGATGCAATGCTTAGTCCTCGAACCAAAACCGTTTTAAGCGACACGGCAATAGGTGCAGCCGTTGGGGCTGGTGTCGGCGTTGTTGCGAATCAGAAGAACGGTCGTTCCGCATGGAAGAATGCAGGCGTGGGTGCTGCTGTTGGTGCCGCAGGTGGAGCGATTATCGGTATTTTCCGTACTCGTAATCAAACAAATCGTAATAACTAGCGTATAAAAAACGTGGTCTTTAAGCACTAGGCGAACTCTTGAAAATCAATCATACTGAAGAAGAGTAGATCCTTGAAAACCCATGAAAAAAACGATGTCCGCTTCAAACGTGTGTGTTAAAAAGGAAGGTTTTATGTGTCGAAAAAGCGGATTCTGTGTGTCAAGAAAAGGGGGTTCTTGTGTCATAAAGGAGGATTTTGTATGCTAAAAACAAGGGTTTTGTGTGTCAGGAATTGAGTTTCGTGTGTCGAAAAAGACGCCTTTTATATAGCCAAGTTTAGAATTTTCTGTACAGTAGGCTATTCTAGGAGCCTAGACTCGCAGATGTGTGAAGTGTACAAAGACGTACATAAGCACATCGAGAATCGTAGTGGCAAAGTATAGACACTGTAGGGGAAATTATTTAAAATACTATGTTACAAAAGCAATTGGGCAGGGGATTCTAACAACGATTTCAGCAAATTGACAAAACGAGCGGCATCGGCTCCGTCGACAACACGATGATCCGCACTAATCGACAAGTTCAAAACCTTACCCACCACAATCTCGTCACGTTCGTTCACGACGGCGACCTTACGCAGAGCATTCACGCCTAAAATCGCCACTTCAGGGGCATTGATAATCGGAATCCCCAACAGTCCGCCAATACTGCCGATGCTTGAAACGGTAAACGTCCCGCCTTGCATCTGTTGGGGCTTGAGCTTGCCCTCTTTCGCCAGCATGCCGAGTTCTTGCACTCGTTTGGCAATTTCAAATAGGTGTAAATGCTCCGCATTGCTTACCACAGGCACCACGAGCCCTTGGGGGGCATCAACCGCCACACCCAAGTGAATGTTCGCATGTTGATGAATAACAGTTTGGGCGTCATTCAAGCGACTGTTAAGCTGAGGAAAGCTTTGCAAGGCAAGGGTCACCGCCTTTAAGACAAAGGTCAGCGGCGTGAGCTTCACGCCTGCTTCACTTGCCATACCCTTGAGTTCTTGGCGTAAGGCTTCGACTTTATCCATGCGAATTTCATCCACATAGGCAAAGCTCGGGATGTTCTGCGTACTAGCGAGAAGACGTTCCCCAATTTTTTTGCGAATCCCCGTATAAGGAATATCTTTCGCTTCTAAAGGACTTTGGCGAAGAATACTGGTATGACTAGACGTCGCCCCTTGAGGCACACTCACTCGGCGTGCGTGATCTTCCACATCTTCAGGGCGAATGCGTCCGTGAAGCCCTGTGCCAACCACCGTGTGAATATCCACATTGAGACGCTTCGCCAACTGACGAGTCGCAGGAGCCGCCAATACCGCATGCGTCAATTCACAAGCCCCTTGAGGAGAAGGTTCCACTGCTGGAATAGCCTTCGTTTCAGGATGGAGCGTTTTTTGCGGAGCAGGGCTGGCAACGACAGGTTCCGACTTTGTTTCGACCGTGCTTGAGGGGGACGTTTCATGCAACGCCTCCCCAAAGTGAATATCCACCAAAGCTTGCCCCACAGGCACGACATCACCGACTTGGACATATTTCTTCAATAAAATCCCAGCACGAGGGGCAGGAATTTCCACCGTCACCTTATCGGTCATCACTTCCAAGAGGGCTTGATCTTCTTGAAGTGCTTGCCCTTCTTCCGCAAACCATGCCATAATCTCGCCTTCAGCGACCCCTTCACCAATATCTGGCAAGGTAAAGGTATAAACATTCGCCGTATGAGTTGGAGATGTTACATGCATTAGGCATTCCTCTTTGCTATGGATTCTTCACTTCAGAATGGTTAAACCGTGGTAATCAACAAACTATTGCTCAAACCCGCAAGTTCAGTTGTACCTGCACAAACGACAATATTGGATCCCTTAGACACCAAACCCTTTTCAAGCAACCATTCACGAATACTTGAAAGCGTGGCTTCGGTCGTTTCAGAGGCTTTAAACTGAACAGGTAAAACCGCATAGAGCAAGGTCAACTGATAGTAAACCGACTCATTCGGCGTCAACGCAATAATCGGCACTTCAGGGCGATACTTCGACACACGTTGAGCCATGGCACCCGAATGGCTCATCACCACAATAGCGTCAATATCGCCTGCCCACGTAGCATCCACCGCAGCACGAGCCACAATTTCAGGAGACATAGACTCAGGAGATTCTTCATAGCAAAGACTATCAAAACTTGTGAATTCGCCGTAATGCTTACGAGCTTCGGCTTGCACTTTTGCCATAACCTTAACGGCTTCAGTCGGATAGTCGCCATAAGCGGATTCGCCTGAAAGCATGGTGGCATCACTACCATCATAAACGGCGTTGGCAACATCGGAAACTTCCGCACGAGTCGGCACAGGGGCAGACGTCATGGATTCCAACATTTGCGTTGCGGTAATGACAGGCTTGCCTGCTTCAATACATTTACGGATCATCATTTTTTGAGCCGCAGGGACTTGCTCAGCGGGCAATTCGACGCCCAAGTCTCCACGAGCAACCATGACGCCGTCCGCTTCAGCGAGGATGTCATCCAAACGTTCAACCGCTTGAGGCTTTTCAATTTTGACGATGATTTTGGGAATATTTAAGGGGGTGCATCCGTTAGCGAGCATGAAGTCCCGCAATTCAATGACATCTTCAGGGCGTTGCACAAAAGAAAGTGCCATAAAGTCCGTCCCTTGCTTTAAGGCAAACAAGCAATCGGTTTTGTCTTTGTCGGACAATGCCGCCACAGGAATGGTGATTTCGGGCACGTTAATGCCTTTGCGTTGCTTCAAGGTGCCGTCCGTCAAGACTTCCACCATAACTTCGGTGGAACTTACACGAGAGGTCACTTTCATTTGGATGTTGCCGTCGTCGAACAAAACCGTGTTGCCGATTTCAAAGGCTTCAAACATGGGTTTCACATTACAGACGATCAAGCCTTCGTGTCCACCGTCATTCTGTTCACTGTAAGCAAAACGTAAGGACTGACCCGCTTTCACAGGGATGCCATCCATGCCTTCAAAGAAGCCCACACGGAACTTAGGACCTTGCAAATCACTCAAAATTCCGACAGGCTTGCCGAGTTCTTTGGAGATTTTACGGACATTCACATACGCTTTTTCGAGTTCTTCATATTCAGCGTGGGAATAGTTGAAGCGAAAGACGTTCGCCCCTGATGAAATCAGGCTGTAGATGCCTTCAGGGTGACGGCTGGCAGGCCCGAGCGTGGCAACAATTTTGGTAAGGCGGGAGTTTACGGTTTGTTCAACGGAATTACGTTCTTTAAGTGCCGTCATGGTGAAGCATCCTTTATTGGGTTAAATGGGTTTGGCAGGTCGAAAGACTCACCAAAAGGGGAACATACCCCCCATTATACCCAAAACATAAAAATGACAAGCTTTTCAATCAAAATATAGTGTTTTATAGATAAAATGAGCTATTAGACTATTCTAGGAGCCTAGATTATTTTGTGAAAAAGTGTAGATAGACCTACATGACTGAACAAAATAATCGTAGCGACAACGAAGATACACTGTACAAAAAACTCAAAACTTGGCTATATACTTGAATCCGCCCTAGGTTATTTCAAAGCAGGAGGCATCAAACCTTCCTTCCACAAAATAAACTTGCTCACCGTTTGCTCCAAAATATCCCACGGTAACAACTCGTGTTCTGGACGCTCACGCTCCCCATACCACGACGCCGAAGGCACATCGATGCCTTCACGCTGGAGTTCCTTCATCGCACGATTCACATGCCCATGCGTTCCACCCAAAGCCGTGAACCGCTCTAAAAACGGAGCCAAACGCCTGTCGCCACGACTCACCATGGCTTGAAAGGTGTCCCACTTAGGGGAAGACGGTCTAAACTCGGCATTGTGGACGACGCCTTTTTGCAAGATCGACATACGTTTTTTTAAGTCGGCGGTCGACAAACGGGGCATCCATTGAAAGGGCGTCCACGCCTTGGGAACAAAGGTCGAACAGCCTAGCGACAATTTCAATTGCGGATGATCCTTATGCAAGGCTTTCACCAATTCAATGCTTTCTTCCAAGTGGGATTCCTCTTCATCAGGCAAGCCAATCATGTGATACAATTTCAAGCCTTTTAAGCCCGATTTCGCCACCAATTCCGCCGCATGGAAAATCGTTTCCTGCTTGAGGTTTTTATTGATGCGACGTCGTAACCACGGGGATCCACTTTCAATGGCAAGCGTCACATTCGTACTTCCGCTATGAGCCAACGTTTCGCAAATGGCAAGAGTGAGCGTGTCGGCTCGTAAGGCTCCGAAACTGACACGCAGGTCGTCTTTGTGACGAATGAAGTCGCAAAGCTCTTCAAAATCAGGATGATCGGCAATTAATGCTCCCACCAGCCCCAGTTCGTTGGTGTATTGTAAGCCTTTTTCAACCGCTTCTTTTAAGGCACCCAAACCTGCAGGTCGAGCAGGCAAGGTGGAATAGCTCGCCAAGCAAAAACGGCATCGATGCGAACAGCCTCGCATGACTTCCACCAAGAAGCTTTTGCCAAAGACGCTGGCTTCGCTTAGGATCGGCAAGGTCGCCACATCAAAATCCAAACCTTGAAAGCTTTGACGCTTCACTGTTGGGGGAATGCCTGCTTCATTCGGCGTCATACTTAAAAGCGGTGCGTGACCCGACTCATCTTTTTCGGCGTAGCTTACGTCGTAAAAGCATGGCACATAAACGCCTTCAACCTCTTGAGCCAAGTGTTTAAGCCGTTCACGCTTAGGCAAATCTCGATGCCTTTTGAGGTGAAGCATCGTCTTTAAAAGCAGTTCTTCGCCGTCGCCGATTAAGAAAAAATCCAAGAAGGGGGCGTATGGTTCGGGGTTGGTGGAAGGCACGGGTCCTCCTGCAAAGACCAGCGGAAAATCTTCCCCACGATCTTCACTACGTAAAGGGAAGCCTTCGGCTTGAAAGCACCGCAGAATCTCTAAAATATCGAGTTCAAAAGAAAAGGAAAAGCCAATGACATCCGCTTGTTTGAGGTGGGCGGTTTTGCCGTAATCTTCAGTGGTGAAGCGTTGGGGGGACGTTTCAGGGTGTTGGTCTAATCGAGCAAAGAGCATTAAGTAGCCCAAGCTTGCCATGGAAATGGCATAGCTGGCGGGGTAGCACCACGCAATGTTGAGGGCATCGGTCGTTTTCGCTTGGGTGACTTTATATAAGTAGGTTTCGCTGGTGGAGCGTGTGGGAGTCTTCATACACTTTAGTCTAGCCGAAACAGGCGTTTCTGCAAGATGCACAAAAGAGCAACAAAACCCTAGCATTTAATTTTATATTGAAGGTTTAATCCCTGTAGAAGTGTGAAAAGGTATTGACCCTCATTCTTTTATAGGTATAATGTAGGGTGTAGTTGAATATCAGCTATGTAAACACATATTTTCTACTTTTGGTTTTACTTCAACTTAAGTCTAAACGAGCTTTAATCTGCTTTTTTCGATTGCCTCTCCAATCCCTTTCTTTCAACGAAAAATTGCTTCTCTCGCTCTTTTAGGAAAAACAAGGAACCCACTGGGGTTATGACACTTAATTCTTCGACTTCTACAATGCAAAACCCATTAACACTCAAGCCCCATGGCATGAGTCCTGAAGAGCAGAAGAAACGTCTTGCCAAATTGAAGGATCTTTTGGAACAAAATAAGATGTCCCAAACCCAACGTAGTGGTTTACAGCGAGGCATGTCGCTCTATGT
>JAJTHC010000175.1 GCA_021299615.1 Vampirovibrionales bacterium | reverse complement strand
CCCACCAGCACAAACGATGACTTCTATGTGGATGTCAACGGCAACGAAGGTCCTAATCTCGGGGGCTTAGGTGGGGCTAACATTGCGGATGATTGCAACGATCGTTTTCACTTTAATTTGAATAACGTGACAGGGGAAATAACGCCGATTGAATGCACGGTTGAAGTTTTAAATGACTAAAAGCTTTTCATAAGAGCCGTGCCAATCAAGGCAGCATCGGCGATGTCGGTGAACTCGGCGGCGTCTGCTAAGGACGTGAATCCGCTAGCGGAAATAATCACCGTGCCTTCGGGGCAAAGCGGTGCCAAACGACGGGTCGTGTCTTTTTCAATCTCAAAGGTGGACAAATTGCGGTTGTTAATGAGTATCACGGGCGGGCGTGGTAGCAAGGCTCGTTTGAGTTCGGCTTCGTTCTGTACTTCCACCACAGGGGTTAAGCCATAACTGCGGATGGCTTCAAACAGGCTGATATACTCAAAATCGTCGAGGCATTTCATAATCAGCAAGACGGCATCGGCACCGCTCGCCACCGCTAGCAAGACTTGGTACAGGTCGATGATGAAATCCTTGCACAGAACAGGCTTGGTCGTGAGGGTTTTAACGTTTTCGAGCAAGTCGAAGCCTCCGCCGAAGTAGTGGACATCGGTTAGGACTGAAATAGCGGAACACGTCTCGTTATACGCCCCAATGATTTTCGCCACATCAGGCGTTTCTTGCAAAACGCCCGCACTGGGCGACTTGGGTTTGAGTTCCCCAATCAAATGCAAGCCTGTTTTTGGGTCTCGCAAGGCACGTTCAAAGCGAAAGGCGTCTTCATTAGGCTTGGGCTTGGCTGCTTCAAGCCAATAGTCGATCGACGTTTGGCTTTGCCATAGGGCGACTTCTTTTCGTTTGTGGGCAACAATTTCATCGAGGATTGAGGGCATTTTGAAAGCTTTCTAATAGACAGAGTCTGTGAAGTAAATTCGTCATCCTGAACGTATGTGAAGGATCTGCAAAGACAGGGGGGATGTTTCGTTACACTCAACATGACGTATATATAAAAAGCAAGGGAGGGTTAAAACCCTCCCCTACAAGGGTAATCAATTAAATAACGAACTAAGCATGAGCCGTCGCTGGCGTTTTCAACGCCACGTACTGGGTCAATTCCGCCAAACGGTTAGAATAACCTGTTTCGTTGTCATACCACGCTCCGATTTTCACCAAGTTGCCTTCCAAGACTCTCGTCATGGTCGGATCGTAAATCGAGCTATGGGCATTGCCAATGAAGTCGACCGACACCAATGGATCGTGCATGTATTCCAAAACGCCTTTGAGTTCACCATTGGCGGCTTTCAACATGGCATCGTGAATGGCTTGCACGGTGACTGGCTTGCTTGCCGTGAAGGTTAAGTCCACAATGGAAACGTCAATGGTTGGGACTCGCACGGCGAAACCATCCAATTTACCTTTTAAATCAGGCAAAACCAAGGAAATGGCTTTAGCGGCACCTGTTGAGGTAGGAATCATGCTAACAGCAGCAGATCTCGCACGACGAGGATCACTGTGAGGGGCATCAATCAAGCGTTGATCCCCTGTGTAGCTATGAATCGTGGTCATCAAGCCTTTTTCAATACCGAAGTTTTCATGCAAGACTTTCGCCACAGGAGCCAAGCAGTTGGTGGTGCAACTGGCGTTTGAAATGATGTGGTGGATGTTGGGGTCATAACTCGTGTGGTTAATACCAACGGCAAAAGTAGCGTCTTCATTGCTAGCAGGAGCAGAGATGATTACTTTTTTCGCACCAGCGTCAATGTGAGCCTGTGCTTTTTTCGCATCGGTGAAGAAGCCTGTGCATTCAAGTACGATGTCCACACCGGCGGCAGCCCAAGGAATATCCGCAGGGTTACGTTCGCTGTACACACGAATGGCTTTGCCGTTAACGATGATGTTTTGAGCATCGTGAGAGATTTCAGCGTCTAAAATACCGTGTGTGGAATCGTATTTCAATAAATACGCCAACATATCGGTAGAAGTTAGGTCGTTAATCGCCACAACGTCTAAATCGACGTTAGGGTTTTGTAAAATGGCTCTAAGGGTCATGCGTCCGATACGGCCAAAACCGTTAATTCCAATTTTTGACATAAGGGTATTCTCCAAACTGTTAAACAAATGATGCTATTTGCATCGTGCCTATTATAAAACAAACCCCACATAAAAGTAAAGGAATGAAGAATACATGAGGATTTGGGTACTCTATTGTTGCGAATTGTTACAGATGGGCAATTTTGAACGGCCTGATTTCTTTATTTAGGAATAGAAGGACTTTAGGGGTATTTATAGTTTCAGAAGATTTTAACCGTTTGGCATGAAGGGGTTCATTCCGACGATTTAAGAAAAGGAGGCTACATTAAAACGTTGCATATTGATTTGGGGATTTAATTAGTAGGGAATATAAAAAAGGGGACAGAATTATGATTTCATTAGGTAATTTGTCGGGATTTTCACCGTCTACAGTGAAGACGACTGCTCAGGCATCGCCAAGTAAGGCAAATACTTTGCCTGTTGGAATAAATAACCAATTTAGTACATTGCCGAATAATCCAGGACTCACCCTTGGTGTTTTGGCACAGGGTAATCTAGGAGGATCACCAGCCACTTTATTTGGTTTGGCACCTACGGGTATGTTTGCCAATAAACCCGCTACAAGTTCTCCTCTTGGTGCGGGGACTACCAGTACACAAGCCCCCACTAAAGCCGATATTATAAAGTTCTTACAATCTGCTGGGACTAATAAAACGCAAAGCCCTTCGACTTCTGCACTTAATCCAGCAGGTGCTGCTAGCCCAAGTCAAGGATTGAGCAAAGAGGTTATTATTAAGCTCATTCAAGCGTTAATTACTCAAGCCAATGCTTCAACAGCAGGAAGCACCACACAACCTTCTACTTCTTTAAATCCACCTACGGCTCCAAGTACAGAAGCGTTGAATAACCCAGAGCTTGTTTTGAAATTGTTGCAAACGCTCATTGCAAATAAGGCTAAAGACGCCACTACACAACCCGTACAAGCAGTAGCTCAAAATGCCAACCCTGCGGCTTCTCCACCCAATGACATGATGCTTAGTTTAGTCATGATGCTATTAGAAATGCTCATGAATGAAGGTGGCGGTGCTGCGTCTGACGCAGGTGCAGCCCCAGCTGGTGGTGGTGCACCTGCTGACAGTGGTGGCGGAGGCGGTTCTGCTCCAGTTGGTGGAGGCGGTGCAGCAGCTCCAAGCGAATCATTATTCCCTCCTGAAACGCCAGCAGAGCCTCCCTTAGCGGCTGGTGGCAATACGCCTGTCTCAGCAGAGCCTCCTGTAGCGGACAATCCATTACCAGTGACGGAAGAGCCTCCTGAAAGAGAACCAGCTCCTATCACCAAACCGATTGAAAGTTCAAGTTTTAAAGGCAACGGTAAAGTCAACGATGCTGATAATGTAGACAAAACCAAGACAGATATTAACGTCAATGAAGACGGTTCACTGAATCTTCTTAAAGACAAGAATATCGGGGTGGATGCGACTCAAAAAGACATCTCTAAAGCCCTTGGTTCAGACAAACCCGTCTTTGTGACGGATGCCGTGGATGTGGATCTTTCAGGTCAAAAGTTAAGCATGAACGCCAATGGCGAACCGATGTTTGACGGTAAAGTCTTGAAAAAAGGCGATTCAGTCGTCGCAAAAGACGGTACTAAAATCTCGTGGGACGGCAAAGTGCTTAAAGCCGACGAAGCCAATGACAATGAGTATAACCTTGCGGTGACTCGTGACGGGCTAGGCAAAGAAAAGTGGTTAGACACCACCGTTACCACGACCGAAAAGGGTGTAGATTCTGACGGGGTGAAGCCTACAGGTATTTTAGGCGAAGGCTTTGATGAAGATGCCGACAAACGCACCGAATTAAAACGTGAAGTTGGTGACTATAAGAAGCCTACCGACTCGACTAAACCAGCCGAAGTCAGTAAAGCACTAGATACTGTCAATACGGCGGTAAGCAAGGCTGCTGATCAGAAAGCAGAGGTTGTTGAACCTGCTAAAGCTGAACCTGCTAAAGCTGAGCCTGCTAAAGCTGAGCCTGCCAAAGCTGAGCCTGCCAAAGCCGAGCCTGCCAAAGCCGAGCCTGCCAAAGCCGAGCCTGCCAAAGCTGAGCCTGCCAAAGCCGAGCCTGCCAAAGCTGAGCCTGCCAAAGCCGAGCCTGCCAAAGCCGAGCCTGCCAAAGCTCAACCTGTTGTGCCTAAGCTAAACAAGCCAGCGACTGCACCAGCTACTAGCACTGCTAGCACTGCCACTGTCGCACAAGCAGCGGCGGCGAAAGCTCCAGCGGCGAAAGCTCCAGCTCCGAAGCCTGCGGCAAAGAAATAAGACACTGTTTTTCTAATATAAAAAACCCGAACAGGGGGCTAATCCAATTAGCCCCCTGTTATTTGACAGACGATCCTGATGATGCTAGAGCGATTCAAGGAGTCATACCGTTTAAACGATTGAAAATCGTAGTATAGTGTTTTAAAGAGTTTTCCGTACAGTGTCTATACTTTGTCGCTACGATTATTTTGTTCAGTCATGTAGGTCTATCTACACTTCTTCACAAAATAATCTAAGCTCCTCGTCTAGCCTACTGTACGGAAAACTCTTTAAAACACTATAACAAGCAAGAAATACTGTAGAGCTAGAGAATATCTACGTTCTAAGAATGTTCTTCGACGGCTTCAACGCCGTCTAAAGCATCTAAGTCGCCAAGGTCTGAATCGTCGTGGGTGAGCAGTTCTTCCCAGTCGTCCAAATTCAGCTCGATGACCTGCCCTTCGTTTTCATCGAAGTCGACTTCATCATCGCCAAAGTCCAAGCCATGAGACAACGGTTGACGCCCTTCACGATGTCGGTCAAAGTCGTTTTCGCTCGCTTCACCGTCTGCCCCCATATAATCGAACATCTCGGCTCCGATGACAATGGTATCCCCTACTTTCGCCCCATGAGCATCAAGTGCATTGAACACGCCCATGGATTTCAACACGTGCCAAAAACGGCTCAAGGACTGATAATTGGCAATATCCGTAATGCTTAACCAGCGTTCGACTTTGCCTCCATGCACGGCAAACACGCCTTCTGCCTCATCCACGACTTCAATTTCAAAGAAGGAATCGTCGTTGGCAACGGCTTTGGTGTCTTCCACAAGCTCGATCTTCGTCGTTTCAGGGGGAATGGCATCGAGCAACGCAAGCATTTCTTTTTTCAGAGGCTCCAAGCCTTGTTTAGCCACGGCACTAATGCCGAATACGGTTTTGCCTGTTTCTTTCCTAAAGGATTCTAGCAATTCGTTGAAGTCGGCTTCGTCCATGGCGTCCGCCTTGGTGATTACGATGACTTCGGTGCGTTTCCCTAAAGACGGGCTATAATACGCCAATTCATTGCGGATAATCGCATAATTGTCCAACGGCGTTCCGCCGTCTTGAGCGGTGGCATCCACGAGGTGGAGCAGGACTCGGCAACGTTCCACATGACGCAAAAAGGCATGCCCCAGCCCAACGCCTTCACTAGCCCCTTCAATTAAACCGGGAATATCGGCGAGTACGATGCCGTCGCCTGATTCTTTCCGCATGACGCCCAAGTTCGGTTCAAGCGTGGTAAACGGATAGTTGGCAATTTTCGGTTTAGCGGAAGAAAGCACACTAATTAAGGTGGATTTACCCGCGTTTGGCATACCGATGAGTCCAACATCGGCGAGCATTTTCAGTTCTAGGGTGATGTTTCGGGTGATGCCTGCTTCCCCTGGTTCAGCGTAGTGGGGGGCTTTGTTGTTGGCACTGGCGAATCGGGCATTGCCACGACCGCCCCGTCCGCCATTGGCGACGAGGAAGCGTTGCCCTTTTTCGGAAAGATCGGCAACAGGGAGATCTGTTTCGGCGTCTTTCACCAGCGTTCCACAGGGTACGAGTAGCACGAGGTCTTCGGCACCTTTGCCGTGCATGTTTTTGGTGGCACCTTTACCGCCTGTATTGGCTTCATAGCGTGCGTTAAAGCGAAAGTCTAGGAGGGTTTGCATGTTGTCGGTGGCTTCAAAGAAGACGCTACCGCCCCGACCGCCGTCGCCGCCAGCGGGTCCGCCGTAGGGGACGTACTTTTCCTTCCGCCAAGAGATGGCACCGTTGCCGCCTGCTCCACTTTGTACGGTTATGGTTACTTCATCAATAAACATCATCATCATGTAAATAAAACCTTATGTTTTGTATTGCGATATTAAAAGATTAGAAACAAACAAAAGATGTTCAAAATGACGGTTCGGAACGGGAGGGAAGGGGGGCTGGGGATTCTTAAGGGGGGCAGTATGGGGGGAAGGGAGGACGTAACACGTCCCTTCCCCCGCCGCCCCTTAAGCCGCCTTTAGAGGTGTCAGAGACCTTTGGCGGAGCAAAGGTCTCTGACGACGACCAGCATAACCACTTACGACTATCCAAAAATAAAAATCAAGCGTTATTTCTACCCTGACTATAGCGAAAACATAGGCAAATGTAAAACAAGTAGGTATTCCATTATGTTTCTTATAAAATAAATAAAAATGAGCATCTCGCATTTTTTGAGCTTTATAGTGTTTTATCTAATTAGTCGTAAATTACCCTTTAAGTCTGAAAGTAGTTGAATGGAAGCTTTTCTGTCTTCATCGAAATTGACGAACATCCCTGCTTTGCAAAAAACGAAGCAAGGGGCTATTTTGCAACGTCAAGGGGTGGGCGTACCAGTCACGGAACAGGTGCTGACTTATATCGGTCAACACCCGATGCTCGAAATGACGTCGCAGGAAGTGCTAGGCTCTAACATTCCTTTAGTGGCTTCGGCGTCGAGTCCTGATGAAGCGGTGGATCAAGGGGTCTTTCAAGCTGCTGAAACCCTGAACGCCTTTGGGATTTCTATTTTAATTAACAAAGGGATGCAAAAACTCCTTGAAGCTCCAAGCAATACATGGGGTAAAGGCGTGGCGAAAGAGCTTACGCATGATCAAAAAATGTGGCGAAATTTTGCGTTGTCTGCTCCGCTGTTTGCATGGTTGGCAGGCATTGAGTTTTTTACGCCTTTGTTGCGGAACATGATTACCCTAAAACGCACGCAAGAAGTTGAGTTTTCCAAAATCACCAACTTACATAACAAAAAAGACAAGAAAAAAGCGGAAGAATCTAAAGAAGACAAGCAAGAACGCTTGCATTCAGAAACGCATCAAGATGCGGTCAAAAAACGCATGGCGGAATACATCAAGCTTTCTAAACGAGACTTTGCCATTATGTTACCCTCCGCCTTAGGCTTGTTTGGCTTAGGCTTAATGGGGATGAAGCATAATTGGAAGATGCCCAAAGTCCATTTAGATACCCCCAAACTGCTAGAAAAAGCCTTAGGGAAAGAGCAGGCAGAAGAAGCAGGCGTCAAAAAAGTGGTGCGACAAGGCACTAATCAACTGATGAGTAACTTATTTGGTGCTGAAATGTATGCGGAACAGCATGGCAAAATGGATCTAGTCAACGAATTTATACTACCTAATGGAGACTGGACAAAGGGAAGTCGTTTATTGATCGCTTTGGTTTTTGCCTTGCCGACCTATATGGCACTTTCGGTGTATTCTCGAGACGATATTGAAAAAACGGAAATTGCCATACGTGGCATGGCTTACGGCATTGCCAACGTGCTTTTCCCCAATGCAGTGGAAGGCTTTTTGGACAAGCACATTAAAGACGACACGCATATTCCTGGTATTGGGGGGAAAAAGAACGTTGAATTGCTGGGTGGAATCTTAGCAGGTTCGGCGTTGTATGCCATTTTACCGATGCTAATGATCCGTTTGACTCGTCCGTGGCGGGCGAAAAAGGCGGAAGAAAAGCAGGCTCGTCAAGCCAAGAACGCCGTCGTTTGAATGGAATCACAAAAAAATCTAGTCTAATAGCCCATTTTATCTATAAAACACTATACCATTTAAACACTATACAGAAAGCTCTATCGTAAAAAAGGGTGCTGCCCTTCAGGGGGGTGCATCCAAATCGCTTTTGTGTGGTTTAATCGTTGAAACGGCTTGGCTTTCTTAAAGGGATTTCGTTGGTTCAAGGGAGAGCAATTCACGGCTTTAGGATCTGTTTTTCTGTTAGGTTTGGCGTCCTGCTTGAGGGAAGGTCGCTCGTACTGCGGTAGCCACGCCTTACCTTGCAAGGCTTTCACATACAACGGCGTCACTTTAACTTGGCTGGGGGGTGGGGTGCGTTCTTCAAAGCTCGTTAAGTCTTGCCAAGACTGCCCAGCATTCAGTTGCACAATGGCGTTTTGCATGGCAGCACATTGTTGAGGCGAAAAAAACACGCCTTCTTTTTGAATCGCCTTGCTGAGGTAGTTGCCCTGCCCCTGTGATGCATCGCCCGAAAAAAAGCCCAAGCGACTGGCTAAACGTAAGACCAAGTAAGTCGGCACGTTTAGCTGATGTGCCACCACTCGCAAGGGGATTTCCACATGCGTGGGTCTCCATGGCGTTGGGGGGGGCTGAACTTCTCGATGCGTGGCTTGCATATTGTTCCTTAAAGGCTTTGTTTAGGGCTTCTCTTTGTTTATTGTATGATAGAGTTTGATATTTGGCATACGTTGCCTCAAAAAATTGTAACAAAGGTAACATCTTATGAACGCTTTGATTGAAGGACTCAATTACATTAACGGGACTTGGCAAGACGCCGTTTCCAACGCACGCTTTGATGATAGCAGTCCTAACAATCCGCAAGATGTCATCGGAAGATTTCCAGCATCTACCCTTGAAGACGTGGATTTAGCCGTGAAGTCGGCTCAAGAGGCTTTCCCCCAATGGAAAGCCACCCCTGCTCCTGAACGGGCGAAAATCCTCATTAAAGTGGCTCAACTGCTAGAGCGAGACAAGGCATCTTTAACGCAAGAAATGACTCGTGAAATGGGTAAAAGCCTCGTTGAAGCAGGCGGAGACATCCAAGAAGCGATTGACATGGCGTATTTTGTGGCAGGCGAAGGTCGCCGTTTGTATGGGCAGACCACGCCATCTGAATTGCCGAATAAATGGGCGATGACGATGCGTCAGCCTGTGGGCGTTTGTGGCTTGATTACCCCGTGGAACTTCCCGATTGCGGTGCCGAGCTGGAAGATTCTGCCTTGTTTGTTGGCGGGTAATACGATCGTCTTCAAGCCTGCGGAAGATGCTCCTTTAATGGGGCAACGCTTTGTGGAAATTTTTGCCGAAGCAGGCTTGCCCAAAGGCGTGTTAAATCTTGTTCAAGGCATCGGCGAAACAACAGGGCAAGCGATCGTGAATCACCCTGATATACGGCTGATTAGCTTTACGGGGTCGAGTGAAACAGGGGCAACGATTGCAGCACAATGTGGAGCTCAACTCAAGCGAGTGGCACTGGAGCTTGGTGGAAAAAATGCGTGCATCGTGATGGATGATGCCGATTTAGAACTCGCCGCAGAAGGCATCGCATGGGGAGCCTTTGGTACCAGCGGTCAACGATGCACCGCCACCAGTCGTTTATTGGTGCATCACTCGGCGAAAGCACGCTTGTTAGACTTGCTCTTAGCAGAAACGGCAAAGCTTGTGGTCGGCAATACCCTTGAAGGAGCCGATATTGGTCCAATTATTAACCCCACACAGCTTAAGCGTGTGGTGGACTACATCGCCATTGCCCAAGCCGAAGGAGCCACGCTCTTATGCGGAGGGCATCAAATTGAGTCGGACGGTTACTTTGTCGCCCCAACGATTTTGGACGGGGTAACGCCTACCATGCGGATCGCCCAAGAAGAGGTCTTTGGTCCTGTGCTAGCGGTGATGAGCTTTGACACATTAGAAGAAGCGATCGCCATTGCGAATGGCGTCGATTATGGTTTGTCTTCAGCGATCTTCACGAATAATATGAGCCATGCCTTTCAAGCCGTTGAAGAACTTGAAGCAGGGATTACCTACGTGAACGCCCCGAGTATCGGGGCGGAAGTTCACTTGCCCTTTGGCGGTGTGAAGAAAACAGGCAATGGGCATCGAGAAGCGGCCAGTCAAGCGTTGGATGTGTTTACGGAATGGAAGACCGTGTACATCGACTATAGCGGCCGCTTACAAAAGGCTCAGCTCGACAACAACTAAATAGGCTTGAAATTAGCGTCGTATTTAGAGATGGTGACGTTACCCGCTTGGTCTTTTTTGACGTCCGTCCAAGTATTGTCTGAGTTTTTGGTCCGTACAGAAGAATACAGGACTTGGTTATTGGCGTCTCTCCAATAGATGTCTTGGCGTTTTCCGTCTGCCGATTGAACGCCTTGGTACTGTGTCTTTCCGTCTCCGCCAGGTCCATTAAATACAATAGGCTTCGGAGGTGGTGGTGGTGGTGGTGGGATAACTTTTTCAACAACCCGTTCAATAATCTTTGGTGGAGGTGGCGGTGATTGAACAACCCGTTCAACGACTCTTTCAACAACCTGTGGTGGTGGTGCTGGAGGCGTTGGTTCTGGTGGCTGAGCTGGAGGCGTTGGTGCTGGTGGTGGTTCAGGCTGAACTGGAGCAGCTGGTGGATCCACCGTTGTGGGTGTTGTCGGTGGACTAAAAATATTTGACGTATCCTTTAAGATGGGGAGTTAAGTCCCTTCAAAAATAGACTTATTGGATGTGCTGGAATCGCCCCACTTAAGAGGGGCATCGCTGGTATTGTTTGAATCACTACTCGCATCCGTTTCTTGGGTGGGGGATGCTTTTTTAGCATCCGCAATGGCTTTGAATAAGGCAATAATCCATTCGTAACTCGAAAGGTTTGAAGGTAATTTACCACCCATAAGGAGTAAGGTGCTTGATTTTTGAGGATTAGTTGTAAACGCATTTATGCCAGTAGAAATGTTATTAAGAGCATTTTTATTTTCTGCTGTTACGTCAACGCCATTGAAAACCGACTTGTAAAT
>JAJTHC010000245.1 GCA_021299615.1 Vampirovibrionales bacterium | reverse complement strand
AATGATGCGACGAGGTGGGGTTTCAGGGGGGATTTTTAAGGGGGGACGAAGGGGAGGAGAAACGCAATACGTCCTCCCCCGTCCCCCCTTAAACCGCCTTTAGAGGTGTTGGAGACCTTTGGCGGAGCAAAGGTCTCTGACAACCACCAGCCTTAAAAGGAACAAGTTATCTACTTTCTTGTAAAGAAACAAATAATTAAATATCAAAATCTAGTGTAATGCAAACGCCTCAAAAATACAAAGAAAAAAACAAGGGCTTGTCGTCCCAACGCCCTTGTGATTAAATAAGTTATGTCTTACTATAAGGCTTCATGTGAAGCACCGCCAAGATAAAGGAAATGTTTGAAATGATGGGATTTGATGACGCTGAACTTAGAAAGAATTTACAAGAAGTTGCGGTGGTTGAAACCACTGACGAAGACGGCAACGTTCATTATTTTGAGCCTGTTGAAGAGTTTGAAATTGACGGTAGCTTGTATGCGTTACTCGTTTACCAAGGCGATTCGCTCGAAGCCCCTGATGAAGAAGGCTATGATGAAGAGTTTGTGGTGATGAAAGTGACCTTGGACGGTGAAGATCGTGTCTATGAGTCGATTGAAGATGAAGACGAATTCAACAAAGTCATCGAACAACTTGAAGGCATGGACTTTGAAGTCGACTTGCACGAGCATTTGGGCTTGTGTGACGACCACGTGCATGGGGACGATTGCACGCACGACCATAAGCATCACGACAATTAATACCAATAGTTAGGTAAAATCATGGGTATTGAAAACGTCATCGACAAACGCATCGTGCTAGGGTGCGATCATGCAGGGTTTGCTTTGAAAGCCGTTTTGGCGGATTACTTGCTTCAACAAGGCTATGATGTGCAAGATTTGGGATGCTTTAGCGAAACCGATAAGGTCGACTATCCGTCGATCGCTGAAAAAGTGGCTCGCTTTATGCAAGAAGCCGATATTCCCAAAGGCATTATCACCTGTGGATCAGGGGTGGGTGTGGCGATTGCCGCCAATCGCTTCCCTTGGGTGCGTGCGGTTCATGCCCACGATGCGTACTTGGCTCAGCTCAGCCGTGAACATAACGATTCTAACGTCTTGTGCATGGGCGGACGCTTTGTTTCAGGGGCCTATGGCACGGTGATTACGCAGGCGTGGTTGAATGCTCGCTTTGAGGGCGAGCGTCACGAGCGTCGTGTGGGGATGTTGAGTAGCTTAAACGCTTAAACTTGGCTATATATAATGTTTTAAAGAGTTTTCCGTATAGTGTTTATACTTTGTCGCTACGATTCTCGATGTGCTTATGGTCGTCTCTGTACACCTCACACATCTGCGAGTCTAGGCTCCTAGAATAGCCTAAGTACAGAAAACTCTAAACTTGGCTATAAAATACTATATAAATTTATGCCCTCCCCTAAACCTCTTGGGTTTCTGAGGCTTTTTGCACAGGGTTTTCACCCTTCATTTGCCACGCAAACATCAGGATTTCCGCAACCGCTTGATACAAATCAGGTGGGATGTCTTGGTTGACGTCCACTACACGATAGAGCGTCCGAGCCAGCACAGGGTTTTCCACAATCGGGATGCCATGCTCTCTCGCCACCGCTTTAATGCGTTCGGCGAAATGTTCCGCACCTTTGGCTACTACAAGGGGGGCTTCCATTTCTTTGGGCTTGTACATCAACGCCACCGCCACATGAATCGGATTCGTCGTAATCACATCCGCCGTGGGGACGGCTTCAAGCTGGCGTTGCATCATCATTTGCATCCGCTTTTGCTTGAGCATGTGCTTGACCATGGGGTCGCCTTCACTTTGCTTGTATTCGTCCTTGACTTCTTTCAGCGACATTTTTTGATCGTTCATAAACTTGGTGCGTTGGTAAAGATAGTCCCCAAACCCGATGATGATGAAAAACATAATCGCTAGAAAGATAAAATCTTGCAGGATTCGCCCCACCAAAAACAAAATAATCATAGGCGTGTCACTGTGCATGCTGTTGATCATTTCAGGCAGGTGCTTCATAAAGGAGTTGTATCCCATATAAAAAAGGATACCTATTTTCAGCAAATTTTTAGCTAGCTCAATCACGGTTCGTTTGGAAAAGATTCCTTTGAGTCCGTTGACGGGGTTGAGTTTGTCAAGCTTGGGCGTGATAGATTTCAACGCAAAAAGAGGGCCGACTTGTAAGAAGTCAGCGGAAAAGGCAATCAAAAAAGCCAAGCCTAAAAAGGGTAGACTCGGTAAAACCAACCCTTTAAGGGAATGTAAAACCACGAACATAATACCCATGTCATCTAAATGCTTTTGGGGAATAAGATCAAAAAAGACGACGAACATTTCACAAACGGCTCGAAAAACGAAGGGCGACAACATAAGCAGTAGAATAAACATAATCGCCAAAAAAACGCCCGAAGAAAGGTCTCGGCTTTTAATCACTTGCCCTGATTCTCTCAAGCGTTGTAGCTTCTGCTGGGACGCTTCAAAGGATTTGTCTTCATCTCCCATGGAGGGTTTGCCTTTAACTTAACTTCTGTATCTTTATATTATCATGTTAAACTGAATATATCAAAGTAAGGAAGCAACTGTGAACATTTTGTTAGATACCTACATCTTCACCAAGCACGCAGGAGGCATGGCCAAAGTCACGGCGTTTTTGTATGAAGAAGTCCTAAAGCTCATGCCAAATCGAGTGAATGGCATTAGTCAGCTCACCCTAAAACAAGGAAGCCTTCCTGCTGGGATACGGAACAGGGTATTACCCCTACCCTTAGGACGCGAAACATGGCGTAGCGTCGTTTTGCCTATCTATAGCCGTTTAGCATCACCGTCTGTATTGCATTTTCCTGCCAATGGCTTAATCCCTGATGGACTCCCTCGTTCCACAAAAGTAGTGATGACCTTGCATGACGTACTACAGTTAGACATGGACGATTTTTATGCCTTAGAAGATGATAGGAAAAAAGACGCCTATTTCAAACGTTTGAAAACAGATTTAAGCCGTACCGATCTCTTACTCACCGTGTCGGACTATTCAAAACAACGTATTTTACACCATTTTCCTCATTTAGATTTAGAACCCGTTGTGATTCCTAATGCCACGACATTGACTCGTCCCTATGGCTTAAATGCCTTGTCTTTAAATGAGTTAGCCGAAAGAAACATGCCGTATTTTTTGTACACAGGGCGTTATGAAAAACGTAAAGGGCTTGAATGGCTGCTTGATGCCTTCTTGGCAGGGCATCAAGCAGGGACGCTCAAAAGTCGTTTACTGCTTACAGGCGAATCCGCTTTTATCAGCGAAGCTTTTACGGAGCAACTTAATACCGCAAAAGCCTTAGGCATCGTAGAAGAACTGGGTTATGTGGAAGACGATACCCTTGTTAAGCTAATGAATGAAGCGGTGGCGTTGGTGTATCCGTCTTTTGCCGAAGGCTTTGGGTTGCCTCCGTTAGAAGCGATGAACCTGTTCTGCCCTGTTATTACCACATCGTTAACGGCGTTACCCTTTACTTGTGGAAATGCCGTGTATTATGTGAATCCACAAGATCCTGCATCCTTACTGGTGGCGATGCAACGCTTGGAAAGCGAGGCACCTTTACGGGCAGAACTCATAGATTTAGGGCTTCAACAGGTCAAGCACTTTCGTTGGCAACGTAGTGCGGAAGTATTTCTGAAATATTTGTAGAAGGATCTGCGAAAACAGCTGGAGCTACCTTCAAAATATCCATCATGGGATTTTTGAAAATAGCACCTAGCACAAAAAAAGTGTTTTTTAGCGTTTGTGCTGATGTAGTGTTAAAAAAAGAAGGAAACCGCATGAACGCTTCATTTAATCCTCAATATCAGCCGTACAACCCCATGTTTCAAAGGTTAACGCCTCAAAAAAGCCCTGCACAAACCGTGCCTGCGGATGCGTTTCCTCCGCCTGATTTAGATTTACTACAATCGAATGTGCGAGAGATCAAGCCTGAACGTAAAACGTCCATGCCTGTGGCGGTGGGGAGTTTGATAGGAACCCTAGCTCCTATGGCGATTATGGCAGCGATGCAAGGTAAGTTTAAAGACGCCAAGGGCTTAAAAAAAGCATTGGCTCCTTTTATGGTGGATTACGGCGTGAAAGAGATTCTCGCACTAGGGGGCACTGCCATTTTAGGGGGCTTGGCTGGCGGGGTTATTAACGACAAGGGCAAAGATACGTGGGCGAAGGTAAAAGAAGGCAACTATCAATTCATCACCAACATTATGATGCCTGTTTTATTTTGTAAGTTGTATGAAAGCATGGCGGAAAAGCTTGAACATCAGGTGCCGAAGCTGGCTCAACTGGCTTCTAAAAATAAGTTCACCCAAATCACCAGAGCCACCGTTATTAGCTTATTAGGGATTGTTTCAGGTGTAACGACAGGGGCATTCTTGTCAAACCAGCTGAATAAGCGAATTCACAAAGATGAAATACCGCCTCGTAAAATACACGCCAAAGACTTTTTGATTCAGGCGGATGATATGGCAGCAGGTTTCACCGTCACTGGGGCTTTAAAGAGCATCCCTGTTCTATGCCATGTGGATAAAGTTTTGCCCCTTGTTTACTTAATTTCAGGCATGGAAACAGGCAACGAAAAAGGCGACAAAAACGGAGAAGCTCCTTCAGGAAACGGAAAAGCCGTTACGTAGAACGGCGTTTTTTCTGCACCCGTTGAGCCACCACAATCGCAATCACCACAAGGAACTCCAACGCCGAAGAGAGTAAAAATCCCCAGTGACCACCCCAAGGCAAGAACTTTAAAATCAAGCCTGATCCTGCATAGCCCAAAATCCGCAAAGACTTCTGCACGGTGACTAGAATCCCAAAGACTTCGCCTGTATGTTCAGGCCCTGCTTGACGTTGCAAGCGTGTGTTGAGCATGGCATTTAAAAACATAATCACCGCTCCGAAAATGGCTTGAATCCCTAAAACCAGCGGGAAATTCGTTCCAGCTAACACTTTCCCTAAGGCTCCTGAAGCATCTAGTGCAATCATAATGGCAAGCAAACTTAAGCTTGCTGAATTTAACGCATGTTTGATTTTCTTATTTTGTTGAAGAAGAAAGGCAATTAGCCCCCCTAATGCCAACATGGCATACATGTAACTGGCATGGGTGACTTCAGGCTTCCAACCATTTTCCGCTACAAAGGGCAGGGCAAGTCCTCCTTGAAAGGCGGAAATCGTGTTCATCGCCCAATAGGTGAAGCATAAAATCGTCACCAAGGGCGTACCAAACAACAAATCCCACCGAGCGTTATGAAAAACAGCAAAAAGCCCTGTTTTTTCTTCCCGTGCTTGCAATTCTTCCAAAAGGGGTTCGCCTTTAAAACGAGGCACTTCCATTTCTTTACGAACGTTCCACCAAATGATGAAAGCCATTAAGGTCACAAATACATCCACCCAGTAGCAGGCAAATGCCTTAAAATGAGCCGTCACCAAACCCGACAAACCCAAGGCGACCGTAAACAAAACCCACCGTAGCGTTTCGCCTGTTACATTATAATTAAGCAATTCGTCTTCGTGGATTTGCTCACTCGCCCATTGACGATAAAAGGGTTGAGCCAACGTTTCTAGCCACGCCATAAAGGCAATTATTACAAAAAAGACTTCAATTCTAGGGAAGCTCGCCAAAATAGCGATGCCCAGTATGTTTAACGCCAACACCCAGCCTGTTGAAGGGCAGGCCTTCTGATGCTTCAATAATTTAAGGGTGATAGGACTCACCACCAACGGCACAACCGCTTTAACCAAAGGCACCCAAAACCATGAACTCACATCTCCTGTGAGTTCAATGTACAACGCCATGCTTGCCACAAATGTGAAAAAGCTTCCAAAACTTGAAATCGATTCAATCAGGATGATATTATAAAGTCGTGTAGGCGTTTTACGAAAGGAATCTAATAAGCTAGACATGGTAGATGGGTACATCATTAGGGGTATGGGGGCGGGAGTTAAGCATTTTTGAAAAAGCGACTTTGTCTAAGCTATTTTTACTTTGCCATGCCCATGCAAGGGGAGCTAAGTCATTTTTAAGGGCATTAGTGTTTTTGTGTTGTATTTGTAGCATTATTTAAACTTTCATATTATTTCAAAAAGACCTATTCGAATATGATAGCATAGTAACACATGAAAAGAAAAACCCACACGCATAGCGTGCTTTATAGAGTGTTTTAAAGAGTTTTCCCTACAGTAGGCTAGACGAGGAGCCTAATGTTATTTTGCGAGGGCGTGTAGAGCGACCTACATAAGCAAACAAAAAAATCGTAGCGACAACGAAGACGCCAGACGCTATTTAATCGTTTAATTGGTATAACTAATCCTTTCCAGCACCAGTAGGCTTACTGATGAGTTCGTGAATGCCAGTCACTAAATCTTGAAAAGGATTCGAAGGCTCTTGAGTCTCAGTATTATTTACTTGAGGTTTTAAAATAGGACGAGACGACCCAGCGTTTAGTGCATTTTTGAGATGCATTTGATTACGTTCTTGTTCTGTCAATTCCAAAGAACGTATAACGGAAAAATTGTAACTATCCCCATTTTGAGTGGGGTGAGTATCTCCATGAGTGGGCGTATAAAATCGGTCAAACGCTTCCACAACTTTAGCCAATAGTTGGTTGTCCTCTGTTTTTCGAGGTGAACCTACTGTATTCGCAGTGACGGCTACAGCTTTACGATCCTCATCGAAAATACAGCCATAAACTCCATTAAAACCACGTTTCTTTAAATTCTCTTCAAGTGCTTGCTTGATTGTTTGACCAACACCATTGGGGGCGAGTAATGCCTTATCTGCCATCTGGTCTTCTTTAACGAGTGCTTGAGCTAATTTGAATTCAGTAGGTAGCTTTCTAGCGGGAAGTCCTGTATAAGTCTTATAACGATTTATTAACGTGTCTAATTTACGGACAAGCCCTGATCTAGTAAATTCATTATAGTCCGCAGAAAAAATATCTTCACCTTCACCTTCATCATCAAAATCAATATCATCGAAATTAACAATCTCATTTTTCTTAGAGGTTTTGGAAGAAGGGCTTGATGTTTCTAAAGCCTCTGTAAAATCTTCTCCATCTATTGCTTTCTCTTTAAGTTTGGGTTTAGCTATTCCTTGTCCATGAAAGTTAATGGGTTCACTATAGAGACCTGCTTTCTCTAATGCTTCTGTAAGGATTTGGATATAAGACTCCATCGTACCTTTGTTAACAGTGTTTAGTTCTTCTATT
>JAJTHC010000258.1 GCA_021299615.1 Vampirovibrionales bacterium | reverse complement strand
GGATTCAGGGGGGATTTTCAAGGGGGGACGAAGGGGAGGAGAAACGCAATGCGTCCTTCCCCGTCCCCCCTTGAACGCATTTAGAGGTGTCGGAGAACCTTTGTGCGTCCAAAGGTCTCTGACAGCACCAGCTATAAAAGGGAACTAGCCAAAACGACCAGCTATAAACGGAGCTAACCAAAATTAAAAAACTAATGACCCACCATAGCTAGCGGAGGAGCCTCAATATCTAACGACTCTAACGCCACAGGATCCTTCATAATGCTGTTGTGCATGCCATAGGTGAAGTAAATCGCCAAGCCAATCGCCAACGCAACAAGGGTGAGGAACCACGCCGAAGACGACAGACTCATCATCAACCAAAGGCATCCAGCCACGCCCAAAAGCGGAATGGTGATGCCCAACGGCACTTTAAACGGACGCTTGGCTTCAGGCATGGTAAACCGCAAAATCACCACGCCCACACACACCATGAGGAATACAAAAAGCGTGCCTAAACTGGCGATGTGAGACACGAGCGAAATCGGCAATAAAGCGGCACCTAAAGCACCGATACCTGCCACAATCCACGTCGCAGCCAGCGGTACACCCATGTGGGGATCCATTTTCTTCAAGAAAGCAGGCAAAAGGCGGTCTCGGGCAATGGAGTAGACGACTCGCACAGTCGCCATTTGCATGATGAGCATCACCGAGCTAATGCCGATGACTTCCCCAATCACAACGAGTAGGTCGGCTCCTGGGACTTTCATGGCGGTCATGGTTTGAGCCACCGCAGCGGTACGGTGAATGTTTTCAATCGGATTAACCGCCGTTACCACAACCGTCACCAAAATATACAAAACGGTACAGATTAAGAGGGATCCTAAAATGCCAATGGGCATGTCTTTCTGCGGATCCTTGGCTTCTTCGGCGGAACAGGCGAGGGCGTCAAAGCCGACGTAGGCGAAGAACATCAACGCCGCCCCTTTGATGATGCCGTCATTGCCGAAGGGAGCGAAGGTTTTCCAGCCTTCAGCGAACCAATGCTTGGGCAGTAAATCAGGATTGCTAAACAAGAACCAACCGCCGATTGCCAAGAAAAAGAGGATAATCCCAATTTTGGTATAGACCATCGCAGTCGCCAGCTTGGCGTTTTCTTCCACGCCTTTGGTCAACAACCACGCACAAAAGAGCAATCCCACGACAGGGAAAATATCAAAGCTATGGTTGATGACGAGCGTCAAAATATCGGGGGATCCAGGTAATGTGAAGGGGATTTTGCTTGTGGCAACCGACGCTTCATGGAGGGGGATCTTCTGCCCTTTTTCAAGCACGGTAAAGGTCGAGGTATTCAACCACGTGGGGACTCCCACGGCTAAAGCAGGGTTATGAAAGAGATTCGCCAAGGCTTCGCCAAAAATCTTCACGCCGTACAGAATCGTTTTGCCCCAGCCTTGTGCGATACACATATTACCAGCGAGATATTCCACCACGAGCAACCAGCCGACGATCCATGCGACGAACTCGCCTAGGGCGATGAACATGTAGGAGTAGGCGGATCCTGAAATGGGGATGAGGGTCGACAATTCGCTGTAAGACAAGGCACAAAAGACGCAAATCAAGCCTGAAATCAAGAAGGAAATGACCAAAGCAGGCCCTGCATTGTCGGCAGCCCCTTGCCCTGTTAGCACGAAAATCCCTGTGCCAATCATGGCGGAAACGCCGAAGACGATGAGATCTTTCGCCGTTAGGGTACGTTTTAAGCCCGCATCATCCGCTTGATGTTCAGGCAGGGGGCGGGATCGGGTTAGGCTGTCCAACAAGGAAGGAATAGAGGGCATCGATACATTTCCTTTATATACAAAACAAGGGTTTTAAACCATAAGGTGGATGAAATCTACATGACCTATTGTCATCATTAAAGGTGAAGGACAAATACGTCGAAAGAATATGATAATTAGAATCCATTCTAGCAAAAATAAAAGTATTGTAAAACTTTTGCAGTAAAACTGTTACCTTATAAGGACAAAACATGATGGGCATTACATTCGGTGGCATCAGTTCAGGCTTGCCTGTAAACCAAATTATTGATGCGACCATCGCATCTGAACGTAGACCCTTGGATGCCATTCAAACCCGTATCGATAAAACCAATAGCCAAAAAAGCACGTTGGCCACCATTACGTCTCGTGCGAAAACCTTTCAAACAGCGTTGAAAGTTTTGACGTCCACGTCTATTTTGGATGCCAATATCTTCCAAGCTCGAAAAGCCACGTCTTCTAACACGGATGCCCTTGAAGTCACGGCTTCGGCAGGGGCTAACTTGGCGAGTTTAGCGGTCAAAGTGAATACGCTTGCCACCGCCACAACGGCTCGATCCACCGCCAAGCCTGGTGCCTCTGCAACATCCAGTACGCTATTAAGTTCAATTAAAAATATGTCGATGACTTCTGGCACCTTTAGCGTGTATGTCAACGGCGTGGCTTCAAGCGTAAGCGTGGATGCGACCACCGACACGTTTGGCGATGTACTCGGACGCATCGGGGCGATTTCAGGCGTGAGTAGTGCCACAATCAATGCGGACGGGCAATTGGTCGTGAATGCCACCACAGGCGGAACCGTCCAGTTTGGCTCTACAGGCGATACCTCTAACTTTTTAAAGTTGTCTAAGCTAGATACGACTTTAGAAGCAGGATCGACCTTTACGGCTAACCAGTTCTTTTCAACCGTCGACACCACGCAAAATGTTTCAACAGGTGCCGCAGGCTTGAATACCCCTGTCACAGCAGGTTCCACCTTTAAGCTAGGTAAAGCTACCTTTGACACCACAGGAAAAAGCATTGCCCAACTTATGAACGACATCAATAATTCGGCGGATTCTGGCGTCAGTGCGGTTTTCAATAGCTTGAGTAACCGCTTAGAACTCACGTCTAAATCGACAGGGCAGGTCGGGATTCAAATGGAAGATGTGACAGGTAACTTTTTAACCGCCATGAACGTGATAAGTGCGGGCAATAGCTTGGCGTCTCAAACCTTAGGAACGAACGCTAAAGTCACGGTTAACGGCACGGAATACCTTTCTACCAGCAATGAAGTCGGCGAAGCCCAAACAGGGCTAAAAGGCATTACGTTGAAACTTAAGCAAGTCAAAACGGATGCTGATATTAACGTGTTGGTGGATCAAGACACCAGCAAACTGACCAAAGCCATTGATGATGTCGTGACGGCTTTTAATACCATGATTGGAACCATTGACACGGAAACCAAGGCGGATACAGGCAAGCTAGGAGCTCAAAATAGTGTACGTTCCTTTCGAACGCAGATTCGTCAAACCATGACGGCTGGCACAACAGGGCAAGTGACCTATAATAGCTTGGGGCAAATCGGTATTTCGACCGCTAGCAGTAATGGGCAGTCGGCAAACTCAACGTTGACCTTTGATTCCGCCAAGTTTATCACGGCGTTGAAGGCGAGTCCTGATGACGTGGAAAGCTTGATTAAGGGAGCCACAGGGGTGTTCACGAAATTACAAACCATTGTGGACAATGCCGTAAAAACAGGCAGTGGCACCAGTGACAAAGGCGTGTTTCAGTCGATTTCAGACAGTTACGACAGTTTTATTACCCGTTCTAAAAAGAACATCACCGATGGTGAAGCTCGCTTAGAAAAGCGTCGAACTCGGTTACAGCAGCAATATGCGGCGTCGGATTCCTTGATTTCGCAGTATAAAAGCCAAGGCAATGCCTTGAGTGCTATCGGTAATCAGAGAACTCAGTAAAGTTCAGCTCATTCGAAAATGACTATTTCAAAATAATATGTTTGTCTTAAGCTAAACTCATACGAAAAATGAGGCTTCGCTTATGACAAATATCATCATCCCATACCTTCGCACCCATTGGCTCGGCAATATCAAAAATGAGATATTGGCAGGCATGGTTGTGGCGTTTTCATTGATTCCCATGTCCATTGCGTTTTCAAACATTGCTGGGGTAGCACCTGAAGTGGGTCTGTATTCTAGTATGATTCTACTAGTCATTACTGCCATTAGTGGGGCAAGGCTTTCCATGATTTCAGGAGCCACAGGTGCCATGGCGTTGGTTATGACGCATTTGGTGCAAACCCATGGGGTTGAATACCTTCTTTTTGCGGGTATTTTGTCAGGCATTTTACAGATAGCCGCAGGCTTTCTGCATTTAGGATCACTCATGCGGTTTGTGTCGCCTTCCGTGGTCACGGGCTTTTCTAACGCTTTGGCGATTTTATTGTTTATGGCACAACTCAAAAGCTTGCACAATGCAGATGCAACGGTATACGGATTGCTGGCTTTAGGCATATTGGTTATTTATGGACTTCCCTATTTAACAAAAGTCGTACCAGCCCCCTTGGTTTCGATTGTCGTGGTGACAGCAACGTCTTTATATTTGGGGTTGGATGTTCACACCGTGGCGGACATGGGCAAACTACCTTCGGGCTTGCCTATGTTTCATATTCCTCAAATCCCTTTGAACTGGGAAACGTTTTTGATTATTTTGCCCTATGCCTTGAGTCTTGCCTTGGTGGCAATTTTAGAATCCTTGATGACGGCTCGTATTTTAGATGATATTACCGACAGTGCCAGCGACAAGAACCGAGAATGTAAAGGACTTGGGGTGGCAAATTTGGTAGCAGGATTTTTTGGTGCCATGCCGGGTTGTGCATTAATTGGTCCTTCTGTTATGAACTTAAAACTGGGTTCAACGGGGCGGTTGTCTGCCTTATTTGCAGGGCTTTTCTTGATGTTCTTACTCGTGGGCTTAGGTTCTTGGGTACAGCAAATTCCTGTGGTGGCTTTAACGGCTGTAATGATTATGGTGTGTATTCATATTTTTGATTGGTCGTCTCTCAAAACACTACATGTTTACCCTAAAACCTGTAGCTTTATTATGATTGTGACGGCATGGGTAATTGTTGTTACGCATGATCTTTCTATGGGGGTATTTGCGGGTGTTTTGTTGAGTGCCTTGTCGTTTTCTCGGCGAGTGTCTCGTATGTTGACGGTAGAATCTGTGTTGTCTGAAAACGGCAGGCACCGTACCTATTACATTACAGGGCAGGTGTTTTTTGCGTCTGTGGATATGTTGATGCAGCACTTTGATTTTAATGAAGACCTTGAACGTGTCACCATTGATGTGAGCCAAGCCCATTTGTGGGATTTATTTGCGGTGGGGGGCTTTGACAAAATTGTGTTGAAGTTTAAGAAGAAAAAAATCCCTGTTGAAATCCAAGGCATGAATGAAGCCAGTGCATCGCTGGTGGATCAACTCGGCACTCACGCCAAATCATAAACTTTCTATATAGCTGAATTTATATTTTTCTGTACTTAGGCTAGACTAGGATCCTAGATTATTTTGTGAGGGCGTATAGATAGACCTACATAACAGAACAAAATAATCGTAGCGACAACGTATAGACAAGTACAGGAAATTATCAATTCGGCTATATAGACTTTATCCAAACTTCATAAGCTCTTCGGCTTGGGTTTTGAGCGTGATGTTTTGACTTTGCATCGCCAAACGGATGGCTTGCTCAGCAAATTGACGGCTCTTCTTCACATAAGC
>JAJTHC010000186.1 GCA_021299615.1 Vampirovibrionales bacterium | reverse complement strand
TCTTTAAGTTTGGGTTTAGCTATTCCTTGTCCATGAAAGTTAATGGGTTCACTATAGAGACCTGCTTTCTCTAATGCTTCTGTAAGGATTTGGATATAAGACTCCATCGTACCTTTGTTAACAGTGTTTAGTTCTTCTATTAGTAATCTAATTTCACCACCAGTACGCTGGGTTTGAAGGGGTTGCGTTGGAAGCAGACCTTTCGGCACGGTGGCTGTATTTTGTTTCGCTGAAAAATAAGGAAGAAGGGAGGGAGAAATCAATCGCATTTTAAAAAAATCCTTTATCTACAGATTACATTGAACTTAAGTAAGTCTAAAAGAAACAGACTGCACTGTCTAGTTTTTTAAATCACTTCCACCACCAGCTTGTCTCGGTGGATGACCTCCACATCAGGACGCTTCAACACGTCCTTGATTTCGTCCGATTGCAAGCCCTTAATCAACGCCAGCTCGCTTGCCGAATACTGCACAATCCCACGAGCCACCTCGTCTAACGCCCCTTCCATGTGAACCGCCACGACATCCCCTGCGTAAAACTGACCAAGCACATCCACCACGCCAACCGCTAACAAGGAGGCTCCCTTTTTGAGCAGGGCATTCGCCGCTCCCTCATTGATGACAATCACGCCGTTATAGCCTGAAGCCAACCCGATCCACTGTTTGTATCGGGTGTCTTGCGTGGCTTTAGATGCGATAAACGTCGCTGAAAAATCGCCGTTGTCGCCCTTGAAATTCAAAAGCCGTTGAATCGATTGATGCGTCAAACCGCTGGCGATCACCACATGGGAGCCTCCGAAATTAGCCAGTTCCGCCGCCTGCAATTTCGATGCCATTCCCCCACGACCCAAGCTCGTTTTGCCCGAAGTATCAATACCTTCTAGTAGGCTTAAATCGCTGATATACGTCAAACGCTCGGCAGACGCATTTTCAAAGGGATTCGTCGTATAAAGCCCGTCCACATTCGACAAAATAAGCAAGACATGGGCGTTAACTTGGGCGGAAATCAAGGCGGCGAGCTTGTCGTTGTCACTAAAAGGGGAAAGGCGGCTGCTTGCCCATTGCTCGTCAAAGCACTGTAAATCAGGAATGGCGTCGTTTTCGTTGATAATCGGCATAATGCCCAAATCCAACAAACTGTGCAAGAGGGTTTTAAGGCGGTTGTACCGCTGCCGATCCGAAAAATCGCTGGGGTTCACCAAAACTTGAGCGACTTCGATGTTGTAATGCCGAAAAAATTGGTGATACATCGTCATCATCAAAGACTGCCCAATCGCCGCACAGCTTTGCTTCTGCTCAGGCGTTAAAGGGGTTTCTGCCTTGATGTTGAGGCGTTGGCGTCCTAAGGCGACGGCACCCGAAGAGACAATCGCCAAGCGTTTGCCCTTGAGGTGGAGATCCGCAATTTGGCTGACATAGCTAGCGATGCGGTCGATGGCTAAACGCCCTGCGTCATCGACGATGACTTGGCTACCGAGTTTAACGATGATTGAATCCGCCTTGTTGAGGGCGTGTTCTATGGCGTGTGAATCTGTCGCATCGTGGGGCATGGGTTTTCCTTTTTTTTAGAAGGCGTTGTAAGAGTCTTTTTGTCTTGTCCCCCCTCCTAATTTTAGGAGGGTAAACACCTTTCTCATTCACGAAGTGAATCTACTCCTTTAGGATGGAGAGGTTGGGAGAGGAAACCAACGGTTTTCTTTCCCAAGAGAAGCGTTAGCTTCGACGGGTTAGGGGGCGGTTAAACCCTAGATACCCTTTGTGGTTTAACCTCACCCTCGAACGTCCTTTGGACGTTCTCTTCCCTCTCCTAATTTTAGGAGAGGGGACAGGACTTTTATATAGCCTACTCTAGCATAACCTCAACGATGCAAAAGGTCTAGGGGTTTTCGTTTTTTCAGCTTTTTTCGCCTCGGCTTGAGCCTCTTCTTCCGTCGTATGCAAGCCGTAAAACGCCGCATTCACCATCAACGGTCGAGTAATGCCATAGGTCAGCACGTTAATCAACATCAACGACGCAATCGACGCCACCGTCTGATTCGCATCGCCATAGAGCGTGTTCCACGTCTTTTGCATATGGTGAGCCGTGCAAACCAGCCCCTGCCCCAGCTTTTTCTGCAACGGCGACGCTTCTTTCATCAAACGCTCACCAGCTTGACGCACATTCGGGTGACGCTTCATCAGGTTCATCACCCACACCACGCTTTCAAAACCCACCAGCGTTCGACCCACATGCAAGCCTGCCCCCACCCCTTGCCGAGCAATTTCTTGACGCATCAGTACTTTTTTTTCGTCCGCCGTGATTTTTTTTCGGTTCTGCATTTCCGTGTAAATACCATTGGTAACAAAGAGCATCATCAGTGAAGACGGCACATATTCAAGGGTTAACAACCATTTCACGATACCACTAATTTTCCCACTGCCCTTAATTTTATTCGCAAGATTGCCTTTGAGGCATTTATATTGCTGGTGAGATTCATCCACCCCCAAATGCGTGTGAATGTCCGCCATCACCTGCTTTTTGCCTTTCGTCAACGCCGATTCAAAGGCGGTAGACAGTTCGTTGACCTTTGCTTGTGTCACGGGGACTTCGTTGACTTCTGCCCATTCGAGGGTGTTGACCAGCAGGGATTTGGCGTTTCCTGACAGGCTTTTAGGAATCCATGCATCATAGCGAAGCCCTTGTCGTTGCTGGGCTTGAGACGGAGGCATCGAGGCTAAAGGATGTGAAGAAGGCACGGCAGGTTTCATGGCATCCTGTTTCACCGCTGGGGGTGAAGGGCTTGAGAGAAAGGCATCACGAGAAAAGTAAGGCGTCGAAAGACGTTGCATAATAGTTTCCCTCCGCTGGCATTACCCAGATCAGGTTATAAGGGTTTGTTGTTGCCATTTGCTTCAACATCTCAGCCAGACTTTTGGTTCTAGCACCCCACGGTATGTAATTTACCCTAGCATCTTAGTGTAAAAACAGCGTTGATACCCAAATTGTAACTAAACTGTTACAATTTGGGGTAAGCTTACGAAACCGTCTACACGGCGAAAGATCCCCTCTTGCCTTTGAGAAGAGGGGATCTTTCTAATTCATCTATTTGCCTTTAGGTACATTTGGCTTTACTGTTGGCTTGGGGACGTTAGCATTCGCAACACCCTTGTTTTCATGCGATTTCAAGCGTGCGATTTCAGCTTCTAATTTTCTTAAACGTTCTGGCAAGTCTGTTTGCTTATTAGGATCTTTCACTTCGGCGAGTTGCTTTTCAAGCGAAGCAATTTTTTCTAAAGTTTCTGAAGTTTTAGACTCTCGCTTCGCTT
>JAJTHC010000107.1 GCA_021299615.1 Vampirovibrionales bacterium | reverse complement strand
GAGTAAGGTGCTTGATTTTTGAGGATTAGTTGTAAACGCATTTATGCCAGTAGAAATGTTATTAAGAGCATTTTTATTTTCTGCTGTTACGTCAACGCCATTGAAAACCGACTTGTAAATGGTGGAACTGTTATATTTTGACAAATCGCCTAAACTAATCATTATGCTTATCCCTCTTTTGAAATGTTTGCTTTTCTCAAATGACTTTATCCCTATAGCCATAAGATTCCATTAAATTACCGTCAAACTAATAAACGGAGTTAGGCTGTTTAAATTTCGAAACGTTTACATTTTGTTACAAAAGCTAAGCTCTAAAAGACGATCCCCCCCCTCCTAAACGAAGAAGAGGGGAGTCATGATATAGCCAAGTTTATAATTTTCTGTACAGTGTCTCTTCGTTGTTGCTCAGGTTCTCGATGTGCTTATGGTCGTCTTTGTACACCTCGCCCATCTGCGAGTCTAGGCTCCTAGAATCCACCTATACGCTATTCAATCGTCTAAATGGTATCAGAATGACATCTTTTCGCCTTCTTACCTAGTGCTGAAAAACCACTATGTTTCTTTTTGTTCAAGCGGAAAAGGCGACGACAAATGTAAGGTCTTAATCCGTAAACCTTCCAATTCTTGCACCGTAAAACTAAAATCTTCAAACTGCACGCTATCATTCACCTGTGGTTCACGCCCCAACATACCAAACACAAAGCCTGCAATGGTTTGAAAGTCATCCACAGGCAAATTTAAGCCCAAGGCTTCATTTAAGTCTTCTATTTCCATTTTTCCTGCAATTTGCCACAAATTTGGCGTGATTTCCACTAAATCATCTTCCACGATTTCTTGCTCGTCTTCCCACAAGGCTCCCACTAATTCTTCCACGACATCGCTAATGGTGACCATGCCTGCAAATCCGCCATGTTCATCCACAACCGCCGCCATTTGGAAGCGATCTCGCTTAAAATCTTCTAAAATATCGCTCAACACCTTATTTTCAGGATAAATCGGCAATTCCCGCAACAACGGATGTAACGGATGTTCCGCCTTGCCTTCTCGCAAGCAACGCAATACGTCTCGCTCGTGGACTAGCCCCACGAGGCTATCGACATTTTCCTTGTAAACAGGCAGTTTAGAATGACGATGTTCCACGAATAAATCCGCCACTTCACCGACACTCATGCTCACTTCTGCCATAATGACATCGGTACGAGGCACCATGACATCCCATAACTGGGCTTCGGCAAAATCAAACACGTTCCTAAAAATCTTGGATTCACTAGGGCGGATCAACTCGTTTTCTTCGGCTTCCACCAATAATTTATTGAACACATCTTTCCAGTGTTCTTCACTTTCATCAGCGACGACTTCTACAATGACATCCCGTAAATTAGGCATACGCTTTTGCATACGTTCTTTAAGATGATCAATAATATCGTCCACATCACGGATCGGAATATCAGGGTCAACTTCCACCTTAAGTTGGGCAAATAAACCGTTAACACCTTGATCCATGGTTTTAAAATCCAAAATCGCCGAAATGCCTTGGGTTTCAAGGGCAAGGGCTTGCAATTTTTCTTCCACACTGGCAGAAGCCGAAGCCCCTGTTAAAAAACTGCGGTTATAACTAAAGAGGTTAATCGCCAAGACCAAGAGCAACACCCCAATCGCAATAGACGCAATAGAATCAGGCCAATGGGAATACTCTAAAGGCATCCAATGGTATTTAAGTCCGATTTCACTTAGGGCAATGGCACAAAAGGCGATTAATGCACCAAATAAGGCGACGGTATCTTCAAAAAAGACAAAACGCGTGGTTGGGCTTTGTACCTTTTTAACATGCTTAAAGGCGGTGGTAATAAGATCAAAATGCCCTGCGGTGACCCCCACTTCCTGAAGAATTGCACGAGAAGCCGATGACAAGGCAAATATCTCAAAGACAATAGAAAACAGCAGGATTAAAATCCCCCAAAGAGCATTTTCTACGTGAGCAGGGGGTTCCTGCAAGCGTTGCCACCCCATAACAATTGATACCAAAGCACTGATAAATAACAAGAAACTTGCAAGCAATGCCCAAAAGTTGGTTTCTAAACCATAGCCATAGGGACGTGAGCGATCCGAAGGGCGTTTACCTTGGATTAAGCCGATTAGGAGCGTGACGCTATTGAAAGCATCGGTCAGCGAATGTAAGCCTTCGGCAATAAGGGCAGTGGATTTGGTGATCCATAAGCCGACGCCGAGTTTGGCAAAGGCAATGACGACATTTGCCAACATAGCCACCAAGACGGCACTCATGGCATGCTTGGCATGTTCGTTGGTTGTGGGTTCTGAACGAGCGACCACTCGAGACGCAAGGTCAGGGCTAAAGGTAGTATCCGAATCGGACATTGGGGCAATAGGATTCCTAGCTTATACCGTTTAAATATGGAGCTATCCCTACGATTTTTTGTTCCGTTATGTACATCTGTGTACACGATCTCACAAAAAAATATAAGCTCCTAAGAATAGCCTAAGACGCTATTCACATATTTAAATGATATTATTTTTTAAACATTGCTTTATTATAGCATAGTTTTGGACTTTACATACATCCTCTGTAAAGTTGACCAAACCCAACTCTATATAAGGCTATATGTATAGTTGGGTTCATGTTTTCTAAGCGACTGAAATGACTTCTGTCACACCTGGAACATGTGCTTTTAACTGCTCTTCAATACCCATTTTAAGAGTATAGGTTGAAGAAGGACATGTGCCACAAGCTCCTTGTAATCGAACTTGCACAACCCCTTCATCGGTGACATCCACCAGTTCAACATCGCCTCCATCGGCTTGCAAATAAGGACGCAATGTATCTAAAACTTCTTGAATTTTTACTAAATCGACTAAACTGGCCATGTTGATTTCCTTTAAATGACAAATTATATTCCAAATGAAGTGCCACATCCGCAGGTGTTACTGGCATTAGGGTTGATGAACTTAAACCCGCCGTCCACCATGGCGTCTGAATAGTCCACCGTTGTTCCTTTTAAGTAAGCTACTGCAACAGGGTGAATGTATAAAACCAGTTCATCAAGACTTTGTACGAAATCGCCTTCCAAGCGTTCGTTGGTGGGGTGCATGTCGTATTGCAAGCCAGCACAGCCTCCGCCTAAAACGCTTAAGCGAATGGCTGAAAGCTCTTGATCTTCAAGGAGCTGCTTCATTTTTTGGAATGCCAAAGGCGTAACATGAACAATAGCGTCTTGTGTCGTTTCCATAAAAAACCTTTCTTAATTGCTTATAATTAAAGTCTAACGTAAACGTCAATGTTTTTCAAGTCTATTAAGCGTTTTTTATAGAAAACTCTAAACTTGGCTATATAGTGTTTTAAAAAATTCCCCTCCATTTTGTAGGGATGTGATTTATCGCATCCGTTTAGAGATTGTGGAGCGGACGTAATGAATCACGCCCCTTTATGAAAATAGACGGTTATTTATTTAAAATACTATACACAAACGTCTATAAGGACATCTGCGAGTCTAGGCTCCTAGAATACACCTATACGTTATTCAATCCTTGAAATGGTATAAGTACAGAAAACTCTAAACTCGGCTATATGAAGCGTAAAAAAGATTAACTTAAGTAATTTGACTTAAAGTCTAATTCTCTTCTATAATAACGCTATGG
>JAJTHC010000157.1 GCA_021299615.1 Vampirovibrionales bacterium | reverse complement strand
TTCATGCCAAGGAATGGCGTCCTCCATTTCCTTGAGGAAGGCGACAACACGGAGCTGTTTTTTCATATGTAGATCTCTCAGGCTAGACTGTTTCATACCCTTATTTTACCAAAAAACTACCCTTTCGCAGGGCTTTCTATACCGAAAATGACGTTAACACCTACATCTTACTATAAAAATCATTTCTCGGATAGGCTCTAAGTTCTACAATATAAAAAATAATTATTTTTTCAGATTGCCTAGTTCAAAAAAAAATCTTTGATGTATACTAAACTTATACGAATGAAAAATATCTTTGTTATTAGGTTTACATTTAATTTGTAGGACCCTCAACATATGGACGCTACCTTACTTTCCGTCGGAAACTTTCAACCGATCCCCTTCCCTGCCCCTGTTCCCCTTTTGCAAGCCTTGCTTGTCATAGGCTTCTTGACGCATGCCCTGCCCATGAATGTGGCACTCACAGGTGGTTTGGTATCCGCTATTTTGCTTTTGATTGGCGGTAAAGACGAAAACGCCCACGCCACACGAGCTGGTCGTCAACTGGCAGCGAGCTTGCCAATCTTCACCACGGCGGCGATTACACAAGGCATCGTGCCGTTGTTGTTCTTGCAAGTGCTTTACGGGCCTTTAGTCTACGCCTCTTCCATTGTGATTGCACTCCCTTGGATTGCCGTTTTGTTCTTATTGACGATTGGCTATTACGGATTGTATATCTACAATTACGGCAAACAAAAAATGGATCTGATGAAGGCTCCTTGGATTTTAATTGCAGCTAGCTTGTTGTTTATGGTTGTCGCCTTTATCTTTTCAAACAACATGACCCTTATGTTGACGCCTGAAAAGTTCTTGCCTTTGTATCAGGCTAGCCCTGCTGGAGCCAACTTGAACCTAACAGAACCCACGCTTATTCCTCGTTACCTCCACTTTGTGGGAGCAGCCTTCGCCGTCTGTGCCTTAACACTCGGATGTTTCGGACTTTACTGGAAAAAGAAGGATGAATCCTTCGGCACATGGTTGATTAAGCTCGGTGCAGGCGGATATATCGGCACCACGCTGGTTCAAACCTTGATTGGGTTTTGGTTCTTTTGGTCAACACCCCAAGGCTTCCAAACGGCAAAAACGACGACTCACTTATTGAATACATCGTTTGGGCTTGAAGCTATTTCGCTCATTGCCATGGGACTTGCCGTTAAAAAAGGATGCGAAAAATCCTATAAAGTAGGTTTGACTGCAGGCATTTTGGTGGTGGCGTTAATGGTCGTCTTACGCCATTTCTTGCGTCTTTTCCATACGGATCAATACATGCAACCGCTCTTTAATGCACAGCCTGTTGTGATTCAATGGCCTATTTTAATTGTGTTTGTGACCTTGGCGGTCTTGATGATTGGCTACTTCGTGTGGCTCGGCAGAACCGTCTACAATGCTTACAATAAAAATGTTTAATGAAATGAAGGAGTGTTCACGATGACAACGGAACAAGATTCATCCAAAACAAATGAATCGCAAAACAATCCACAAGGTGGTTACGATTTAGATTCTCCTGAAGTGAGCTTTAGCAGACGTGCCTTCTTCGGTGGTATGATTGCCCTTGGTGGTGGCTTGTGGGCTTTGCTTGTGGGCGGAACTCCCATTTTAAGCTTCTTATGGCCTAAAAAAAGCGAAGTCGTTACCGTAACAGAAATGACCTTTGAAAAAAATCTCAAAGACTTCCCTGTCGGTGAATCCAAAAACTTCATGTTCGGATCCATCCCTGCTTTGTTGATTCACGACACCAACGGCAAGCTTTCCGTCTTTAACGCCAAGTGTTCGCACTTGGGTTGCACGGTGGGTTACCAAAAAGATAAAGATGTTATTTACTGTGCTTGCCATGGCGGAACTTACGATCCGAATACGGGCAAAAACATTGCAGGTCCTCCTCCAGCTCCGCTAAAGCCCTTGGTGGCTGACGTTGCTGCGGACGGCACCATAACCATTAAAATCGCCTAGTTTCAATTATAAATCATAAGGAGTCCACGAAATCGTGTCTATTCCGACCTTAAAAAATCTTAATATCGTGCAAACTGTGGTGGATTGGCTGGACGAACGCGTTCCTGTTAAAGCCGCTGTTGAATTTGCAGGGCATAAAGAAGTCCCTGTTCACAAGCATTCGATTTGGTATTACATGGGTGGTATCGCCGCTCTATTCATGGGGATTCAATTCGCCACAGGCTTCTTGCTGATGTTTCACTACGTTCCCACCTTTGAAGGGGCGTATGCGTCTGTTCAAGCAATCAACATGCAAGTGCCTTTTGGCTGGTTGATTCGTTCCATGCACAGTTGGGGTGCCAACGTCTTTATTTTGGTCCTGTTTATCCACATGTTTAGCACCTATTTCATGAAGGCGTACCGAGCACCTCGTGAGTTTACTTGGCTTTCAGGCTTGGGACTCGTGGGCATTGCCATGGTCTTCGGTTTTACAGGCTACATGTTGCCCATGGATGAAATTGCCTATTTTGCCACCAAGGTTGGGGTGGATGTGGCAGGTGAATCGCCATTTATCGGACCTTACCTCGCTGAATTCGTTCGTGGAGGCTCTGAAATTGGGCAGGTCACGATGAACCGCTTCTTTACCTTGCACGTCATTGCCTTGCCTCTCGCCATGATGGGCTTGTTTGGCTTACACGCAACCTTGATTCAACTTCAAGGCATCAGTGAGCCTGAATCGATCCAGAAATTGCCAAAAGCAGAACGTAAATACGAAAAGTTCTTCCCTGATTTCATCAAGAAAGACGTCTTCGTGTGGTTTGCCGTTTTCGTCGGCTTTATGTTGTTGGTGACGATGAGGCCTTTTGGACTAGGTCCACAGGTGGATCCTGCGGCAATGGCGCCGATTGGGATTAAGCCTGAATGGTATTTCTTGTCTCAATTCCAAGCCTTGAAACTATTCCCTGCCAAAATCCTTTTCTTTGATGGGGTACACGTGGCTATGGTATTCATAGGAACCGTCTTTGGATCATTAGCGGTTGTGCCGATACTTGACAGCACAGGTAAGATTCCATTTATTTCTAAGTTTGCAACAGTTTACGGTGTCATCTTCTTAATCGGATGGCTCTTCTTAACGATATGGGGGTCCTTATAATATGTTTCCAGTATGGGAAGTTCCTAACATCGGTAGTGGCTGGGTGATTGGTTTAATCGCCGTACTCCACGTCTTCATTTCACACTTTGCCATTGGTGGCGGGGCGTTCTTAGCCTTCACCGAACAATTGGCTTACAAGAAGAATGATGATCGCATTTACGATTATCTCAAGAAGCATTCCAAGTTCTTCTTGCTCCTGACCACCGTACTCGGTGCGATGTCAGGCGTAGGCATTTGGTGGGCGATTGGTTTGGCAAGCCCCAACGGCACGCAAACCTTATTGCAAAACTTTTCCTTGTTTTGGGCGGTGGAATACATCTTCTTCGCACTAGAACTCGCCACGTTCTTGGCGTATTACTACACATGGGACAAGTTGGATCGTAAAACGCACCTTAAATTGGCGTGGATTTACATTGGTATTTCTTACTTTACCTTGTTTGCCATTAACGGTATTTTGACCTTCATGCTCAATTCGGGCGGTTGGGACTTTAGCAAAGGCAACATTGGTGATGCCTTCTTTAACCCGTCCTTCTGGCCTGCTTTAGGCTTGCGGATGTTTATTATGATGGCGTTAGCGGGTATTTACGCTTTCTTCACCTTAAGCCGTGAAAAAACGATGGATGTCGATGTCAAGGCGTATCT
>JAJTHC010000221.1 GCA_021299615.1 Vampirovibrionales bacterium | reverse complement strand
GTATTCAAAATAAGTTCCAAGCGCAGGGTTGTTCAAGGCAAAATCATTGGCTTTCATTTTGGCACTATGGTAAGGATTGATGACCATATTGGCTTCGAGATAGGGTTGCCAGCCCTTAATGTTTTTGGTCAATCGAAGCCCAGGGGCAATCTGTAAAGTGCTCAAAAGCTCTGGCTGAATACGCACACCCTGACCATTCGTATAATTCGCACTCTGCAATAACGTGTACACCGCTTGCCCGTGTACTTGCAAGACGGTTTGTTTGGGGAGGTGAATGTTATAACCTGTTTTGAGCGAAACACTACCATTGACCATGCCATAACTTGTGGTGTTATAATTGGCAATTCGTTCTCGTACGCTTCCAGCCCCAGCTTGTAGCATCGCAGTCAAGTAGAAGTTCCCTTTATAAAAGGATTCCATAACGCCACCAAACCCACTTATTACGGTGTTTGTGACGTTGGTATAGCTTTGGTTTGCTCCATTATAGCCTGCATAGACGGTGGTCATATTTTTGAATCCGAAGGCACGACGTTTGAGTGCGGAATCATAACCCACCAACATGCCATAGCCTGTGTTGTTAATGCGAGTGCTTAAGTTGCTAAAGGCGACTTTTTCGAAGGAGGAGAAGGGTCTGTACCAAACGCCTCCTCGTTCGAGCCTGTCGTACATGCCACTATATTCGGGGAATCCTTCAAGCAGTGCGACTTTGTTGACTTTGTCATACTCTACGCCTGTTTGGTAGAGAACGGTATCCATGAAGCTCATGACTTAGTCGGATCAGTTCATGACCATACGGGTATTGTCAACAATACCAATTTGCACGCCTTGTTTGACGGTGGGTGACGCTTGAATAGCAGGGGCTGTTTGATTAGATCGTTGGAATAATAAAGCCCCATTGCCGTTATTACTTACATTATAAACGTGAACTGGACCTGTAATTTGAGTCAAGCTAGGATCTAAAGTCATATTAAGCTGATTTGAAGGACTCACATAAACAAGCCCCCCATTCCCATCAGTCAATAGATTCAATCCTTGAATATTAACCGTATTTCCTGTAAAGGAACTTCCAGTTATGTTGTCAATTTGGTTATTTAAAAGATTAACATCTAGATATAGATTAAGGTTATAGCTGAATTGATAATTTTCTGTACAGTGTCTATACGTTGTCGCTACTATTATTTTGTTCTGTTATGTAGGTCTGTCTACACGCCCTCACAAAATAATCTAGGCTCCTCGTCTAGCCTACTGTACAGAAAACTCTAAATTCAGCTATATATTGTCTCATTATTCGTTATAAGTCTTCAAAACTTTATAGCCTATATAGAATATAGATAGAATATAGGAGATAGTCTATTCTATAGTCGAGTTTGTTCAATTCCATAAAATTTCAAACTTCGGCGATCTGCTTGTCTAAAGTCGCCTCATCAAGCGGTGTGTACCAACGCACATAGATTTCATCACTGTAAAAGTCAGGCTGTTCCATCACCACTTCATACCGAGCTTCCAAAAACAAGAGCGACAAAAAGCAAGACACCAAATCCGTTTCCGCCAAATCCGACAAGCTACTTAAGCTCAATTGAGCGTCCTTGTCGGCTTTATCCAAATAAAGCCCCAAAACTTCATGCACCCAATGTACGGTTTCTTCTTGAAACTCGTCGTGAGCCAATGCCGTAATGTCTTCGGTGGAAAGATCCGCAAAATCACGCATCCCCACACGACGACGGTCGATACGTTCAATTTTATGCCGAGCCGTCCGTTCTTTTTCAAGGGCTTCGTACTTTTTAAGTTCACTAATCAAGTCATTCAACGTCACTTGGCGGATGCGTTTTTGCTTGGCACTGCTACGACGCTCCAACACCTCATTCAAACTACCGTAACGAGCTTTCACCGCCTGATACAAACGCTGGCTGATGTCCGCATTAAGCGACGCCACATCAATGGGATTGCCGTCTTCGTCGTATTCTTGAAGATCCAACAAGTCGGCATCTTCTAAGTAATCTTGCTCAAAGGGATCAAAACCAGCGAGTAAATCGCTTTTCATGCGAAGCAAAACCGCCAAATATAGCAACGTTTTGCCTGTTAATCGCATGAAAGCTTGAGCTTTGGCGTCAATGACTCCTTCGTTTAAGGCAAGCGTGGAAGCTGAACTGGCATGAAGGGCTTGCTGTTCCAAAACAGCTTCTTCACTCAGGCGTTCGACATAGGCGAGGTACTCATCCGTGACTTTGGCGATGTCCACATTCCACGGATCAATGCTCCCTTTTTTGGCGAGATCGAGCAGAATCTCAATCCCTTCAGACGCTTGGGGCAGGGCATCGTTTGTGGGAAGCATTAGGCTTGCGTTCACGAAAGGCCTCCTTATTTTAAGACTTTGGCAGAACGGGTGCGTCCTGCGGGTCTATTGACGGATTGGGTGAACGGTTGACGGGCGTCATGATGGGAACCGTCGACTTCTTTAATGGGAGCGTCCAGTTCGTCATGCAAAATAGGCGTTTGGGACGTATTGGCTTCGTTCGTTTTGCCTTCAAGCAAGGCACGCAATTGAATGCCTGTGACTTTGGAAATGCCGTTCTTACGTTGGGTGACGCCCACGGTACGATCCGAGTTTTCAATCATCGGCTTACGCAAGGAAACCACCACAAATTGAGCGTGCTTCGATTCCCGCAAGACCATGTTCGACAATTTTTCGACATTGATGCCGTCGAGGTTTTGATCCACCTCATCCAAGGCGTAAAACGGAGCAGGCATCGTACGTTGCAAGGCAAACACAAACGCCAAACTGGTGAGCGATTTTTCCCCACCGCTCATGGCTTCAATGCGTTGCGTTTTCTTCCCACGAGGGCTGGCTTCGATGGTGAGTCCCCCTTGAAAGGGGTCATCAGGCGACGTGAGAATGAGCTGCCCATAACCGTCCGAAAGTTCGGCGTAAATGCTTTGAAATTGCTGATTCACACTGTCAAACGCCTTCATAAAATACTGGCGTTTCATCGCTTCATAGCCTTCAATACGGCTGTTCAGCACTTGGCGTTCGCTGGAAAGGGTCTGCACCTTTTCGTTGAGTTCGTCTTGACGACGAGTCACGGTGGTAAATTCGTCGATCGCCTTCATGTTCACAGGTTCCATGTCTGCCATTTTACGTTGGAGCTTGGCAATTTTCTGCGTGACTTCATCCTGTCCTTTTAGGCTTTCTTCTTTGAGTTGCTCGTCCAAATCAGGATAGATCTTGAGCAAGGCGTCTTTTAAGTCATCCACTTGTGGGGTGAGTTCTCGCACATGGGCTTGATTAAGAATGATGCCTTCTTCCGCTTCATGCAAGGCACGCTCAACGCTCACCTTTTCTTTTTCAAAGCCAATCAACTGTTTTTGGATGACCTCTTGAGCGGTTTTTAGTTCTTTCACGCCAGCCCCTAGAGCATCCACTTCGGCTTCAACCGCCTTGTATTGAGCCTTTAGGGTCAAAATATCGGCTTCATGGGTTTGGATTTCGGCCCGCCATGCCTTTTGTTGCTGGACGTGTTGAGCTTGAGCTTCACTTTTTTCGTCAATGCTCGTACGACGGATTTCCACCTCTCGATTTTTGGTCATCAACTGCCCTTGAACGTCTCTTAATTGGGCGTCATAGGCTTCTTTTTGGAATTGGGCTTCGCTGATCTCTTCTTTTAAGGCGTTTAATTCTTCATTACTGAGTTGGGCATCCAAAGCCGTAAGTTGGGCGTTGAGTTCAGCTTGCTTGATTTTTAAGTCGTTTCGCTGTTCTTCCAAACTCACCACGCTCAATTCCGCTTCAAGCAAGCGTTCCTTTAAAGGGGCGTTGGCATCTGATGAACCGACGTTTGCCAGCAAGGCCTTCTGCTCTTCGAGCATGGCATCCAGCTGATTTTTAAGGGAATCGAGTTCGGCTTCAAAGCGACTATGCTTGGGAATGACCACCGAAAGGGTGCTTTGCTTTTCGTGCAAGGCATTTTCAAGCTTTTGCAGATGCGTTTCACCCTTTTGCTTTTCTTCACCCAAACGCTGAACATCGTGACGCAGGTTGGAAATTTCCACGTCGCTTTGCGAATCTTTTTGACCACCACCAAAACCGCTTTTATTGCCACGCCCTTGAAATTGGCTACCGCCTGTCATCGCACCAGTTTTTTCGAGCAAGGCACCGTCTAAGGTCACCATACGAAAGCGATTCATCAAGGGTTTGGCGGCGTCAATGTCTCGCACCACAAGGGTATCGCCCAAGGCGAAGCGAAAAATCGTGTCGTAACGAGCATCATAATCGATCAAGTTAATCGCAAAATCCAAGATGCCCGCACCCTGTGGGACCCGATTCGTATTCGCCATGCTGGGCTTAATACGTGTAAGCGGCAAGAAAGTCGCTCGCCCTGAACGGGTTTGTTGTAGGACTTGAATCCCTTGCTTGGCGACGTTTTCATCATCCACAATGATGTTTTGCATGCGTCCACCCAAGGCGATTTCCAACGCCGTTTCATAGGTGGATTCCACCGAAGCAAGCATCGCCAGCGTGCCATGCACACCGTTTAAGTCCGCTTCTAAAATGCTTTTAACACTGCGGCTATGGCTGACTTCTTCATAGGCATTGCGTTGGGCTTCAAGCGTTGCCAACCGTTCACGACGCTGAAATAAGGCTTGATTCACCTTGTTTAGATTCGCCACAAGGGATGCTCTATCGCCCATGGCTTGATTCACCCAGCTTTCAAGCCGATCTTTTTCTTCCGCCAAGCCCTTAAACTCTTCAGCGATATGGGTTTGACGCTTTTCCACCGACTGCTTACGCGTGGTGAACGACACCATGCCTTGCTCTTGCCGAGCCAAGTCATCACGGAGCCGTGCAATTTCAGAATCTACGCCCAACTGCTCACGATGAATACTAGCAATATCGTCTTCCAAGGTTTCCGCTTGGCGACGCAACGCTTGCCGAGCCTCAATGAGTTCCGAATCTTGACTAGACAACCGTTCAATTTGAGCATTGGCGGTATCGAGCCGTTTTTTCTGCGTCGTGAATAAAGCGGTCAATTCTTTTTCTTGAACTTTGTAGACATCAATTTCCGTGGCGGTATCCGTCAACCATGCGAGGATCTGCTCTTTTTCACGTTCGAGCTTTTTGATTAAGGCATCGGCATCTTCAATGCGTTGCCCCAAACCACGACACATTTCTTCTTTACGGGCTTGCTGGCTG
>JAJTHC010000071.1 GCA_021299615.1 Vampirovibrionales bacterium | reverse complement strand
TTAAAGCCTCGCCACGCCACATGAGGAAACGCATAAAACATAAAATGCAAGTCGTTAATACCGATATTGGCGACATCTAACTGCTTGCCGAGCCATTCCGCTTGCTTGGGCTTACCAAAAATACTCACGCCCAAGCCATAAGGCGAGGCGTTGATTTCCTCAATCACGTGGTTTAAATCGTCGTACGTAAACACTGGCAGGATCGGTCCAAAGACTTCTTCGGTGACGATGCGAGCGTCTTTTGGGGGATTAATCACCAGCATCGGCGTTAAAAAGGACGTATGAGCCTCGTCAGCGTCGTCCACTTGAGTCGCCTGTCCGCAAATCGGTGTGATGCCTTTGTCTAAGGCATCTTGCCATTGGGCATTTAAGATTGCTTGTTGAGCCGTGTCAATCACAGGGCCAAGATGCGTCGACGGATCAAAGGGATCGCCCACCCGCAGTTGAGACAATTTCGCCACGAGCAATTCTTGCACAATCGGCAACAAATTGGTCGGAACATACAACTTTTTAATGGCGGCACAGATTTGCCCTGCATTGGCGTAACGACCTAAAATGGCGTGAGCGACCACGGCATCGAGCGAGTAACGCTCCGCAGAAGGAAGGATCACCATGGCATCGGAACCGCCAAGCTCCAACGAGCAAGGAATGTTTCGCTTCGCACAGCTCACTTGGATTTGACGCCCCACAGCCTCACTCCCTGTAAAGAAGACAAAGCTCGTTTCAGGGGCTTGCACGAGGGCATTACCCACGCTTCCGTCGCCTTGAAAAAGTTGGACGAGATCGGCTGAAAAACCGTGAGCGTGAAGGGCATCTTGAAATAAGCGAGCGAGGAGTTCTCCGCTTTTAGGCGTTTTTTCACTGGGCTTAAACGCCACGGCATTACCTGCCAAAAGGGCATTGGCGATGGCTGCCGTGGGAGTGCCAATGGGGAAATTCCACGGACTAATCACACTCACCACGCCATAAGGCACACGAACTTCCTTAAAAACTTTGCCAAGCATCAGCGTGTGAAACGAAAGCTTGATTTGGGGCTTGAGCTTAGAGGCGTTACGAATCACATGTTGAATGCCTGCCAAAGCAGTTAGAATATCGGCCTGCAAGGCTTCCGCTTGAGGTTTGCCCACTTCAAGGCTCAACGTGTGAATGAGCTGATCCGCTTCAAGCCTTAGGAGCTGTTCCACCTTTTCAAGCACTTGAATACGATGCTTGAGCTTGGTGTTTGCCCATGCTTTTTGAGCCGTTTGGGCCTTGTTTAAGCCTTCTTGAATGGCTTGGGGCGTGGCGAAAGGGATCTGAAAGAGTAAGGCACCTGTGGCTGGGTTATACTTCTTAATTTGTTGCAAGGTTTCATTTGTGGACATAGACGTAAGACCTTATTTTTTGTTATAGTGTTTCTTAGTTTACTTGATATTGACGATTTTGTCATCTTTACTAGTAAATCTTAAGAAAGGATACTGTTTAGATGTTCCCCTTATTAAGTCCCCTTTTTTACGATATATTCCCTACCTCGTGGGGATACGCACTCGCCTTGATGAACGAAACAGGCATCACATTATTAGCGTTTGATGAAAAGAAAATCAACCTAGAGACGTATAGAGAACATGAGGCTCCCTTTGCCAAAACGATTAAAGTAGATAGTCCACAAGCGGACTGGGTGCTTGCCTTAAAAACGTGGATGCCTCAACGTCACACGATCCCTAATCTACCGTTAGATGTTCACGGCACACCCTTTCAAGAAACGGTTTGGCAGGCGTTGCGTGAGATTCCTTATGGGGAAACGTGTTCTTATAGCGAACTGGCTGAACGTGTCGGCAAGCCCACGGCGGTGCGAGCCGTGGCATCGGCGTGTGGGAAGAATCCGCTGGCGGTGCTGGTGCCGTGTCATCGGGTGCTAGGCAAGGGCGGTCAATTAAGTGGGTTTCGTTGGGGGCTTTCGATGAAGCAAGCCCTATTGGGGGAGGAAGGTATAGTATAGCCAAGTTTATAATTTTCTGTACAGTGTCTCTTCGTTGTCGCTACGATTCTCGATGTGCTTATGGTCGTCTCTGTTCACCTCACACATCTGCGAGTCTAGGCTCCTAGAATAGCCTACTGTAAAAAAACTCTAAACTCGGCTATATTAGCTCCCTTTATGCTAGACTATTTTCAAATCCCTTCAACTAAAAGAAAGTCTCCCCATGAAAACTCCCCACGCCCAAGAAGGCAAAACAAAGATCCTCACCCCCCAAGCCAACGGAACCCTACAAGTTCATTTTAAATCGGATGCCACCGCCTTTAACGGCGTGAAAAAAGCCCACATTGAAGGCAAGGGCGAGCTAAATGCTCGCATTTCCGCCTTACTGTTTCGCTATTTGGAAAGTCAGGGCATCCGCACTTGCTTCGTGGACAATGCCACAAGCCCCGATACCTTACTCTACAAGCCACTCAGCATGCTTCCTGTAGAAATTATCGTGCGAAATGTCGCTTATGGAGGCTTCTGCAAACGATTCCCCTTTGTGGAAGCTGGCACCGTGTTTAAACAACCCTTGGTGGAGTTTTGCTTAAAAGATGACGCCCTTGGCGACCCCCCCCTGCCTGACGATGCCCTTGTGGTGCTGGATTATGTGCCTGCTCCGTATAGCGTGGCGGATTTAAAAACGCTGGCTTTAGCAGTGAATACTGTGTTTGTCACCTTGTTTGGTGAACGAAGCATCACGTGTGCGGATTTCAAGCTTGAAGTGGGCATCGATGCCGAAGGGGCGTTGCTTTTAGGGGACGAACTCAGCCCAGACAACTTCCGCTTAAGAGACACTGAAACAGGCACGATTTTAGACAAGGACGTCTTTCGTTTAGATTGTGGCGATCTTAAAAGCGTGTACAGCGAAGTTCTGCGTCGTTTAGAAGCGGTTTAGTGTTTTACGGATTCACTTGTGTATACGTAATGAACGCCTTTGGATTTTCTTTCAGAATCTTTTCTAATTGTGCTTGAGTCAAAGTTGTAACAGGCTTGCTTGTATTAGTTGCTCCCAATAATGGCATGCCTGGTACATTTTGTCTCGCATTAGAGTTGTAAACTTCCCAAGTGCCATCTGGCTTAGACATTAAACTAAACCCATGATAACCGTCTGGTACGCCATTTGCGTCCGTAATTGTTCCACCAAGAATTGCCACAGTACCACGTGATTCCAATGCTTTTTGGGTCGCTTTGTCATTGAATTGTTTGTGTCCAACAGTCGTGGATGGTTCCCCATAAAGTCGTTCTTGTACACGACTTGCCAAAGTACCATTTCGTTCTTCAGGGTATCGTTGTAAATATACATCAGCAATCAAGTCTTGCTGGTTTGAATACGCTTGCTTTGGAATGCGGGATTTATGACCATCATGCCAAGTCACAACTATTTGATTACCCTCAATCTTAAAATCCATGTTAGGAGCGATACCTTGATGTCTAGCCGCATTTGTAGTTGAATATATGGCACAAGTATCGCCTTTTTGTTCGACGCGATATTTAGGATTCTTCTCTTTAACGATTTTGTTTATTGCGTCACGATTACTGTTCCTTTGAAGCGACTGTTGAGTATTAGAAGAAGCAGGTGGTGAAGAAGGCGATGTCGCTGTCCTTGGAACCACTGATCCATTAGCAGATCTTTGTGGAGGCGGATTAGAAATAGGCTGCAATTTTTTTTCGGTTGTAGCGAAAGCCCAACTTTTTGAAAACCTAGATGGCTGCCCTATAGGTTTTCTATTCTGATCTAGTTCTGTAATAGTAGTGTCTCGACCACCTACTCCATTAGTAACTGATTGCACTTTGAAAGTTTTACCGCCTTGTGTAAATGTTTGACCATCACCACCTGCAATCAAATCTGGACCTCCTTTAATAGAGGCTCCATTTACTTGAATGACCTTTGATTGAGTAAGCGTTTGGGCTTTAGGTTTAGCTTGTGCAGTATTGTTACGTAGAGGTGATTCATTAGTACCACCTGCAGGCCTAGAGGGATTTGCTTTATTTGTTTTTTCCTTTTCAGAATTAAGCTGCCACGTGATTGGTTTCGCTGGCGGATTGTTTACCTTTGACTTTTCTTGTATAGGTTTTGTTGGCTGGGTAGGTGGTGTTTGAGGCTTGACTGGCGGAGAATTTGCTCTTCTTGTGGAAGTATTAGGCACCACAGCTCTTGGCTTAGGGGTTAGGTTTCTAGGAGTCGTTTTAGCGACCACATCATGCTCAGGGCGACGTCCTCTAGGTTTTGTTGGCTGGGTAGGTGGTGTTTGAGGCTTGACTGGCGGAGAATTTGCTCTTCTTGTGGAAGTATTAGACACCGCAGCTCTTGGCTTAGGGGTTAGGTTTCTAGGAGTCGTTTTAGCGACCACATCATGCTCAGGGCGACGACCTCTAGGTTTTGTTGTATTTGAAAATGCCTTTTTTACAGAGTTAATGATATTACCGATTGAGGGGAGTGATGACATACAAGTTCTCGCTTTTATCTAGGTACAGAGGTTTGAAGAGGAGATATACCAATAAAAACAATCTATATACTAAAATTAACCCACTGATACAATTTGTAACGTATAGCCGAATTGATAGTTTCCTGTACTTGTATATACGTTGTCGCTACGATTATTTTGTTCTGTTATGTAGATAGACCTACATAACAGAACAAAATAATCTAGGCTCCTCGTCTAGCCTCCTGTAGGGAAAACTCTTTAAAACACTATATAAACGGGAACTAGAAATCCAAAAAACGCTATTTTGTAACAGAGCATCATTATTTCTTTAGAAATGTTTTAGCTTTTAGCACTTTTCTGCTATGATAATTACGTTAACTACTAATTCTTGAGACTTTATAATGATCCAAACACAGACGCCTTTAAAAAAACCGACTTTTTCTATTTCACTGACCACGCAAATCATGATAGGACTAGGAATTGGTTTACTTGTGGGTATTTTCTTGCCCGAATTTGGCGTTAAGCTCAAGCCGTTTTCTGATCTCTTCTTACGCATGATTAAAATGTTGATTGCACCACTGTTGATTTCGTCCTTGATCGTGGGCATCGCAGGGGCGGGCGACACCAAAAAAGTGGGTTCGCTTGGTTTAAAGACCATTCTGTACTTTGAAATTGCCACAACACTTGCCTTGATTATTGGCTTGGGTGTGGCGAATTGGCTGAAACCAGGGGCTGGTGTGGATCTGCAAGCCAATGCGAAAAACCTCACCGATTTAGCGAATATTACCAGCAACACCCATACGGTGGCGAATCACACGTTTATGGACAGCATCTTGGGCATGGTACCGACCAGCATTTTCGATGCCATGGCGACCGGTAATGTCCTTCAAATGGTGGTGTTTAGCGTCTTTTTCGCACTCGCCATTATGGCGGCAGGCGAAAAAGGCAAGCCCGTTTTACGAGGACTTGCCAGCCTAAGCGAAATTATGTTTAAGTTTGTGGGGTCCGTCATGAGCTTCGCCCCGATGGGCGTTTTGGCGGCGATTTCTTATGCGGTGTCATCCAACGGTTTAGGCATTTTGTGGACGTATGGTAAGTTGGCAGGCTCGCTGTACTTGGCGTTGTTCATTTTTGTAGGGATCGTATTGCTCACCACTTGTGCGATTATCAAAGTGCCGTTTATGCGGATGTTTTCCGCCATTAAAGAGCCGTTCCTCATTGCCTTTTCCACCGCCAACAGTGAATCCGCCTTACCCAAAGCCATGAGCGTCATGGAGCGTTTTGGGGTGCCGACCCACATTGTCGCCTTTGTCATGCCGACAGGCTATAGCTTCAATTTGGATGGTTCCACGCTATACTTGGCGTTAGCGACCCTCTTTGTCGCTCAAATGGCAAACATTCAGCTGGATATTTGGCAACAATTGAGTATTATGGCGACCTTGATGTTGACGTCTAAAGGGGTGGCTGCGGTGCCTCGAGCCAGTTTGGTGATTTTAGCCAGCACGCTGACCTTGTACAACCTGCCGATTGAAGGGGTTGCCGTCATTTTAGGGATCGACCACTTCTTGGATATGGGACGGACTTCTGTTAATTTGGTCGGAAACTGTGTGGCAACAGCAGTTGTGGCTCGTTGGGAAGGCGTTTTTGATGACGAGAAGATGAGAAACTTTGACGCCAACGACACGCATGACCACTTGCCCGAAAATTCAGGTATTTTAGGGGATCCCCACTTAGAAGGCGTGCCGCCTTCACCACCGTCTTCTGTTGATTTAACGGTCTGTAGCCTACCTTAGGTATTTAGTTTAGGAGCTTTTCTAATGACACTTTCTTCCACTGCCTTAAGACTTGACGGCAAACTTTGTGCCGACGCACTGCTTGAAACACTTAAAACAACTGTCGCAGACCTAGCCCAAAACGGCAAACGCATCCCACAATTGGTGGTGATACAAGTCGGGGCGGATCCTGCGTCTAGCGTTTATGTCAAGAAAAAGAAGCAAACTGCTGAAGGCATTGGCATGCGATCTGAAATCATCTCCCTTGCGGATGATGTGGCTCAAAGCGTTTTGCTAGACACAATTCAACGCCTGAACGACGATGAGGCGGTGGACGGCATTTTGGTGCAGTTACCGCTCCCCAAGCACTTGGATGAATCCGCCGTGTTGGAGTCGATTTCACCCACTAAAGATGTCGACGGGTTTCACCCCTTCAATGTGGGTCGTTTGGGGGCGGGTTTGTCGCCCTATGCCTTGCCTTGCACGCCTGCAGGCATGATGAACCTGCTCGATTTTTACAAGATTGAAATTGCAGGAAAGCACGCCGTTATTGTAGGACGCTCCAATATTGTGGGAAAACCCATGGCACAACTACTTTTGAAGGCTCATGCGACGGTGACGATTTGCCATAGTCGCACAAAAAACATCGAAGACTTCCTCAAGCAAGCCGACATCCTCGTTTTGGCGGTGGGGATGCCTCAAGCCTTTAAGGGCGAGCAACTCAAAAAGGGTGCGGTGGTCTTGGATGTCGGCATTAACCGCTTGCCCAATGGCAAGCTGGTGGGCGATGCTGATTATGC
>JAJTHC010000224.1 GCA_021299615.1 Vampirovibrionales bacterium | reverse complement strand
TCCCCAATTACGACAAATCCATTACGGTGCATCACGTTTATATTGAAGGCAATACGCTGGTCGATGAAGCTCGCCTGCGTAATGTGATGACTCTTCGTCCTGGCGTCGTCTACAGTAAAAACGCCTTGCAAAGCGATTTAAAGCGTATTTATGAACTGGGTTATTTCACTGAGCAAATGAAAGCGGTTCCTAAAGCCACCAAAGACGGTATTGTGATTTACATCACGCTAGAAGAAAACTCACCAGTGACAGGCATTGATATTAAAGATAATCAAGTCTTAACGGATGCTGACATTGAAAAGATTTTTGCCGATCAAATTGGCTTGCCTCAAAACATTGAAGCCTTGAATGCAGGCATTGCCGAACTTGAAAAAAAGTACGTCACCGACGGCTACATTTTGGCGAAAGTCGTCGACATTAGCGACACCCCCGAAGGGACGCTCGTTTTGAAAGTCGATGAAGGCGTGATTGAAACCATTAAAGTGGTGGGAAATCGTAAAACCAAAGACTTTGTGGTGACCAAAAACTTGGTGCTTAAAGCTGGTGATGTTTATAACGAAACCACCATGAACGACGATTTAAAGCGTCTGTTTTCTTTGCAAGCCTTTGACGATGTGCGTCGTGTGCTAACACCCAGTGCGAAACATCCCGAAAAGTACGACTTGGTGGTGGAAATCGACGAAAAACGTTCAGGTGCTTTTTCTTTAGGCGGTGGGATTGACACTGTGACAGGTTTCTTTGGATCCGTCGGCTATAGCGATCCTAACTTTTTAGGGCGTGGCGAAAACTTGACCACGCAAATCGGCATAGGTTCAGGTGTTATTGGCAGAGACACCCGTACCCAAGCACGAGCGATGACCTATCAAATTGATTTGGGTTGGTCAACCCCCTATTTAGCAGGTACAGACAATGCCTTCAGCGTGAATTTGTTTGGGCGTGATTTACAAAGTTTCAACGTGCCTTTGGCACTTGAACGTCGCATCGGTGGGGGAGCCACCATTTCTCGAGCCATTCAACGCTATAATAATGTTTCGGCCAGTTTAGGCTTAAAGGTTGAAAACGTCGCCCTTCGAGAGGGTGGCAGTGACGCAAACTTGAGCTTTTTTGGAATAAACCCCACGGAACGAGCGAGGGAACTTGGGCAAGGCGGTACCTTTGTGAGCTTAGGTCCAACGATTGCGTTTGACAACCGTAACAACCGTTACGACCCTACATCCGGCTGGTTTAACACGGCTTCCGTCGGCGGAACCTTGGGCTTAGGTGCCGACAGTTACGGGACGGTTGGTCTGAATTTGCGTAAATATATCAAGCTGAACAAGGCCTTGTCTTTGGCGTGGAACGGACAGTTGTCGTCGTCCTTATTTAACGATATTCCCGACTTTAACGCTTTTCGTTTGGGTGGACCGTTCACCGTGCGTGGCTACCAAGAAGGTGGCTTAGGGATTGGTTCAGGGCAAGCCCTCACCAGCCTTGAATTGCGTTCCAAGTTCCCACTTTTTGGTAAGTTAAAAGATGTCGCCTTCCTCGAAACCCTGCGGATTGTCGGCTTTATGGATGCTGGCACCTTGTTTAATGAAAGTCAAATCAACACCTTGTTTGCTCGTAATGGCAATGGGGCTTCGATTGGGGCGGGCGTTCGTTTGACGATACCAGGAGTAGGACCTTTACGCTTTGACTACGCCATTCCGTTGGTCACCACGAATAAGGATTACCAGCAGAACTTTAGCTTCGGCGTCGGGCAGAAGTTCTAGTAATTGGCAATTTGCTGTTGAATGATTTCTAGTACCTTTTTAAAATAGTCTTCTCGCTTTTTAAGCTCTTCCAAGTTTACTTCACCACCAGAATTATTTGTGCTTAAAAAGCGACGACGTACATAATCAACGTAAGCTTGTCTTTCAGCCGTGTTGACTTTTTTACCTGCATACGTTTCCATATTCGCAAGGAGATCTTCAGCCGCTTTTTCCTTAGACTTTCTGAATGCCTTTCCTTCTGCTGTGGTAACATCTAAATTAGTTTCATACTGTTTTAATGTTTCAATAAACGGTTCAAACTTCGTTTCGGCTCGTTTAACATTATTGGCATTTAGACCCTTTGCATTAGGAATAAGAAGCTTGTCCGCAATTTCAGGACTTCCATAGAGCTTGCCTAAAATCCGTAAAGGTGACCCTTCAATTTCAATAAGTAGATCTTTCTTCACTTGGTCAGAAATGCCTTTTCCATTTTTCTCAAGCAATTGATTTAGCAATTTCATGGCTTCATTACGAGAGGCTGTTTTGGCTACTTCATCTTGCAAATGACCTGTTTTAACGCAGGCTAAAAATAAGTTGGCAATGGGCTTCATGCTTTCTTTAGGGATTTCAAGGTATTCCGCTGCATCAATGGGGACGGCTCCACCATTCTTGCCTTTTGAAACAGGGTGTTCTTTAAGAAGACGATTGGCATCATGTCCATCTCCATTAATTATACGTAAGGATTGCATCCCCACGGTGGCACAGGCATCTTCTTGCATAAAGTGACGAAACGGCTTCCATTCTTTAGAACTTAAATCAAAGGGCTTGTCAGACATCACGGCATTTAAGGTCACTTTAGACAAGTCACCCGCCCCCTTAATTCTTTCCATGACAACCACGCCGTAATCAAGCCCGTCAATCCCTTTGATGGTGGAAAAATGAAGTGGTTTAGGGGCAAGTCCTTCAAGCACCCCTGCTTCTGCTTGTAAGGCACGCATGGCTTCAAGTCCTTTGACTTCATTTTTGAAGTTGGATCCTTCTATAATAGGTGCTACTTTTTCTAAGGCAGACTTTACAATATCGTCTTTAGATGCAAGACTGGCATCTTGTTTTGTAAGAATCGCTTTGCCGGCTTCTTGAATCGCACTAAAGTGAACCATAAGTTCGAAATTATTGACGGCATTATCGGCTCGTGCATCGGTACGAGGCAACTTGAAAAACACATCGTCTTGAATCACACCAAGTGCTGTAGACGCTTGAATTTTCTTTAAAGCACTTAAAGGTTTTACTGAAAGAGGTTTGTCTGGATTGTCCTTATTGTATTCAGCGACTTTTGCTTTATATAGATGGGTGAAATGCTTTTCTTGCTTTTTGGTCAGTTGGACTTCTTGGCTTTGTAATTGAGAAATAGACTTATAAAACCTTCGATTCGACTCAAAGGAAGCTATCGCTTTGTCAATATCTTTTTTAGGTGCTTTTGCTTCTTTTAATTTCATGACTTTGGCGTGAGAATTAAGTACATCTTGTTTGACGATGTCGGCAAGACTTTGACCATATTTTGTCGTGACGGTTCCGCCTTTTGCCAAAACTGTGGCAATAAATGATAAATCCCTCGTTTTTAACTTTTCAAAATTCAAGGTGGTAGCATCATAAATAGCCAAAGGTATTTGAGTAAAATCTTTAATCCCTTTGGGGCTAAACACATATTT
>JAJTHC010000162.1 GCA_021299615.1 Vampirovibrionales bacterium | reverse complement strand
TCAATTCAATGGATTAAGTGACCAAACGTTCTATTTGCATTTGAAAGAATGTGAGTGGCGATTTAATTTGAGATCTCAAAATATCTATGCTATTCTGTTAAAGGAATTGAGGAAAAATCCTCTCTAAAGTTTACCAGACCCTCAAGGGAAAACTTTTGGTGCAGAATTTCAAAAACTTCAAACTGCTTTATGGACAAAAATGAATCTGCTTAAAAACTTAAGAGAAACAAAGTGTTTGGTTTTAGAAAAGCGTATTCAACAACTAAAATCAGAACTAGCCTTAGAAGATCTAACTATAGAGGCTAAATTGGCGAAACAAATAGAACTTAAGAAGCTGGAACAAGAGTACTTAGACCTTCTTGACTTGTTAACTCGTCCCTAAGACTTTTTCAATAAATCTTGGCAGAGTTCTTGAATCACCGAACTTAAGCTTAAGTTCAAGTTGATTTCATTATTTAAGAGATAAATCGCATCGGTGGGTAAGTGGGCATCGGTTTTTAGCGTCGTGTTGGGTAAGTTCTGCACCAATTGCAAGGCTTCTTCGCCAAGGGCTTCAATCAACTGCAACTGCACAGGATGAATCAACAAGGTCACATCGCCTTTCAGGGCATGGACTTGCACGGCTCGCTTCCACGCTTCCACCAAAACCTGATGCGGTACGTCTTGCCACACCACCAAAGACGCTTCCTTTAGCACCAAGCCCATTAAATACACGGCTTGCGTTTCTGTCTGTTCCAAGCGTTGGGTTTCGATGCGTTTCGCCCCTTCAAGCATGAGTTTCGCCGCTTCTAAAAGTTCCATGGTTTCCATCGCTGCGGCTTCATACCCTTGAGACACCCCCGATTCAAAGCCTTCGTCGTAGCCCTTTTGCTTGGCTTCGGCTTCTAGGGTTTCTAAGCTCAAACGACCTTCGGCTTCAATTTCTTCAGCACGCTTATGGGCTTTTTCAAGCAAGGCACGAGCTTCCCCACTGGCTTGAGCCAAGACTTTTTCCGCTTCTCTTTGAGCATCACTCATCAAGGACGCTCGTGTTTTGTGAGCATCCGTTAACAAGATTTTAATGTCTCGTAAGGCTTCTTCTTCGGCAGGATTCATAGAATGAAGCTCGACAGGTTTGCCTAGGGTCACTTCTTTAAAGACGTTTTCTCTCATGGTGTATCCTTGTTCTTCCTGAACGTAGGGGTTCAATTTATTGAATCCCTGTCTCTAGGTTTGATAAATCAAACCTCTACTGAGGTGGATGCTGTATTTGGAGGCATTATTCCGTTTAATTCTAACTAGGTAACGAAGCTATCTTCATCCTTACTACGAGCGATCTGGATCTCGCCAGACGCTTCAAGCCCACGAATCACGCTAACAATAATGGTCTGTTTTTCAGAAACATCTTTGGCACGTACGGCACCCATGAACTCCATGTCGTCTTTGAGCATGGCAGCCGCACGTTCAGACATATTGGCAAAAATGACGGTTTGCACCTCTTCTTTGGCACCTTTAAGGGCAAGGGCAAGATCTTTGGTTTCCACTTCACGCAAGATACGTTGAATCGTCCGTCCGTCGAGTTTGGCCACATCTTCAAACACGAACATCAAGCTACGGACATTTTCTGCCATTTCAGGATCTCGCATTTCCATGTTGTCCAAAATAGCTTTTTCAGTGGTGCGGTCGCTGTAATTGAGGATTTCGGCCAGCGATTCGATACCGCCTGCTTGACTAAAGTCGCCTGTCATGACGCTTGAGAACTTGTTTTCCATAATGGTTTCAACTTCTCGCAGGATTTCAGGGTTAGTACGATCCATCACCGCAATACGAGAAGCGATTTCCACTTGGGCTTCTGGTGAAAGTAAAGACAAAATCGCCGCCGCTCGATCGGCCTTGAGGTAAGACAAGACCAACGCCACCAACTGTGGGTTTTCATTTTGGAAGGACGATGCCAACTGAGTGGGATCCGCCTTATTAAAGAAGTCAAACGGGGTATTTTGCAAGGATTGCACGAGTTTGTTTAAGATTTTTTGGGCATGTTCTTCCCCAAACGAATCGGTGAGGATTTCTCGGGCGTAAGACACCCCACCAGACACCAAGAAGCCTTGGGCTTCAAACAAGACGTAAAACTCGGTGATGACTTCCGTAAAGACTTCAGGGGCGACTCTGTCCATGGCGGCAATGTGAAAGGCGAGGCGTTCGACTTCGGTTTCATCTTTAATGTTTTTAAGGATATCCGCCGCCGTACCTGGGCCTAAAGAAATCAACAAACACGCCACTTTCTGAACGTACGTGAGTTCTTCGACGCTTTGAATCATGTTTTGTGATTTTTTGGAATCTTCAGCGAGCATGAGCTTCCTCGTTGGGGAAATTATGGGTATATAGTGTTTTAAATAATCAAACAGTGGCTTTGTCCCCCCTCCTAATTTTAGGAGGGGGTTAGGGGGCGGTTAAACACACAAACAGAGTCTAAAGTTTAACCTCACCCTCGAACGTCTAGCGACGTTCTCTTCCCTCTCCTAAAATTAGGAGAGGGGACGCAGAAGATTATTAAAACACGATAGTGTTCGTTATTCTTATTGTAGCGAATGAAAACACGTTTGTCTCCTAGGTTCCTCTACCTAGAGGAGATTACGCCCGTTTTGCCAAAGCTCCTTCGGGTGAAGGATAGGTAGATTTAACTTGCAATGCTTTAATGGAAATCAAATGAAAGGTTTTTGTTATGTTGTCGTTTTTACTTCAATGGATCCCCCCCGTATTTTACGCTTTAAAACGCCACACGATGCAACAGCTCGTGGGAGCCTGCTTGATTCTCGGGCTTTCCGTAAGTGTGGCATCCGCCAATACCATTGAACAGATTTCGCTTGAAAAGCAAGCCGACGGCAAATTGAACATCAACGTCAATGTCACAGGCAACGCCCGAGAACTCGCCCCCGATGAAAACGACTCCGAAGGCGTGTATACCTTAGGCTTACAAGGCAAAACATCCGACAAAGTGAAAGCCACGCCCTTGGTCATGGATGCTTCTGGGCAACATATTGCACGGCTCAATGTTGAAAATGGCAAAGTTTCGGTCGTCGTCCCAGGTGTTTCTTCTAAAGATATTCGTGTGAATATGAGAACCAGCACAGGGGAATCCACCAGCACGGCTTCTAATACAGACTTAAACTTTCAAGCCAATGATGAGGCGTTTAAACGTCCCGCTTCAGACGGCTATGCGATGACCAATACATGGACGCCGAAAGGCAGTAGCACTGAAACGGCATCCAGCTATGCGTCTGGTACGAAAGTCGTGCCTTCCTTCGATTTTAACGAAAATACAGAAGCTTCTTCATTTGCAGGCTTCACTCCCTATCGCCAAATCACGCAAAAATCAACGTGGAAGAAGAAAAAGCACGGGTCTTTGGCTCATGGCTATGCCAAGCACCGTGCCAAGTCGGCACCGCCTGTTTCGTGGGCATCTGCTTTGACGCCGAAGCCTGCTCAAAAAATAGCGTCTGTGGATCTTAAAAACACGCCTCCTTCGGATGCGGTTTTAGATGAAGTCGCCACCCTTGTTGAAGGGGGCATACCGCTTGATAAAACAATGGAAAATACAGCGGTTCTGCCTATTGAAGGCACTGAAAACAATATGCCTGCGGTGGAAGAAACGCCTGAAAGCTTTGTGGTGAATCCGTTTAGCGATCAAATGTATGATCCCAATCCTGCGGTGGAACAAGTCATTTCTGAAGAAGACGCTTATCTTCGTTACTTGCAATTGCCTTGGGAAAATGACGCATGGTTGACTGAACGTGTGGAAAGCAGTTTGGCTTACGATGTCGCTCAACTCAACGCCAGCTTGTGGATGATGTACCTCTGTATTGGAGGCATGGTCTTAGCCGTGGCTTTAGGACTCGCCTTTAAGATGAATCCCCGTTTGGCGGAAGCTATGGCTCGTTTTAGAGCAGGGCTGTTGAAGACGCCTAAAGCGTTCAGCAAAGAATCAAAACACGTGGAAAAAGCGTCGCCTTATAGTGATGAAGAAAAGCCTTTCGCCAGCTGGTTGATGCCTAATGCCGAAGACGCTCAAAGCGTCGTTCACAACGTTGCGGAAGCTCCCAATGAAGAGACCTTGGCAGATGATGAGCTGGATGCCCTCATCCCCCTCGATGCCGCCCTCCCTCAACGAAACAGCGTTTTTGTCATGCCTACACCTAATATAAGTAGCATACCGCTTTTATATCAAAGTGCTGAAGCGACGCCACCAGCCGTTGTGGAAGTGGTAGAAGCTCCTGTGGTTACGGCGGTTTCGGCTCCTGCGTTGCCAAAATTGGGTAACTTGAAGGCTCCGACGTATTTTGCGTTTCGTCATCATCAAAAAAGCCGTCAAGACACGCCTGCCAAAGCCCCGATGAAAACCTTGTTTGCCTTGCCTAAAACACCAGTCAAGCCTGTGGCAACGGTTAAACCCTTAGAATACAGTCGTTTAAACCGCCT
>JAJTHC010000212.1 GCA_021299615.1 Vampirovibrionales bacterium | reverse complement strand
ATGAGCGGGTGCGTAGCTTGGGGACCTTGGTGCCTAATACCTGCACGCAAACAGCGACGTCTCAAGCACGTGTACTAGGGGCGGATCCTCGTGGGTTTAGAGATTAGCAATAATATAGTGTTTTAAAGAGTTTTCCGTACAGGAGCCTAGATTATTTTGTGCAGGCGTGTAGACAGACCTACATAAAGAACAAAATAATCGTAGCGACAACGAAGACGCAAGACGCCATTTAAACTAAGAATTGGTATGAAAGGCTATAAATAGACGTTTAGCCTTGTGTATGTTAAATTAGAGCAGTGACATTAGGTGAGGACATACATACGATGTGTAGCGGATTATTTGTAAGCTTTGAAGGTGTCGACGGTTGCGGAAAAAGTACCCAGTGGCAAGCCGTGGCGGATGCCCTACGCCTGCACTACCCCGACAAAGAAATCCTGCAAACCCGAAACCCAGGTGGTACCAAAATCGGGCAAGCCATTCGTTCACTGCTATTAACACCCCAAGCCGACGGTGATGCCCCAATGGCACCGATGAGCGAATTGCTCTTGTACATGGCGGATCGAGCTCAACATGTGGAAGAAGTCTTGACGCCTGCGTTGGATCGTGGGGCGATTGTCTTGTGCGATCGCTTTGTGGATTCTTCCATTGCTTACCAAGGGGCGGCTCGTGGGATTGAGCCAGAGCTTATTTTACAGTTGAATCGCTTTGCCTGTGGGGATTTACACCCTCATTTGACGCTTTTGTTTGACGGCGATGTGAAAAAGCTCGCCAAACGTGTGAAGGCTCGTGGCAATCAAGACCGCCTAGAACTAGAAGGCACGGCGTTTCAGGAAAAAGTGCGTCAAGGCTTTTTAGCGTTGGCTCAACGGGAACCCACTCGTGTGCATCGTTTGGATGCCTTGGCTTCGATTGAGGCATTGACGGCTCAAGCCGTGGAACTCATTATGCAAAAGTCTGAAACCGCTCAAGCAGCGGATGATATTTGGAATACGTATTTTGCGGAAGAAACGGCTTAGTTGACTGCTTGAATGCATGGGTTTTCGCCACACAAAACCCTGTTTCTGACACACAAAACGCTTAATAGTTTCAAAAATGAACGGATAAACCCCACTGACGATGTTTTTTCAAAGAGCTACTCTTTTTCAGTATGACGGCTTTTCCTCGACTTGTCTAGTGTTTAAAACCCACGTTTTTGGATTTTGAAAACTTCGCAGAGCCTCCTATATTAGATGATGGTTTTCTGTTTGTGTTAGGCTAAGGACTGGTTCACAAAACGCAAAAGACAAAAACATGATCAATAATCTTCCTCAAGAACAAGAGTTTCAACTTCACTGGTACCCTGGTCACATGGCAAAGTGGGATCGTGAGTTTAATCAGCACCTGCAAACCGTCGATGTCGTCGTAGAAGTGCTAGATGCTCGCATGCCCCTAATGAGTCGTCACCCTGATATTCGCCAACGTGTGGTGGATCGCCAAAAGCCTTTGGTCACCGTGCTAAACAAGCGAGACCTCGCCGATGCTAGCCTGCTAGATGCTTGGAAGGACTACTTTAAAGACCTTGGGGAACACGTCTTAACCGTGGATGCTCAACGAGACGCCCAAGCCAAAAAAGCCTTGGTTCAAGCCATTTTAGCCGAAGGAGCGGTGGCTCAAGCCCGTTGGGTGGCAAAAGGTTTAAAGCCTCGCCCGATTCGCACCATGATTATGGGCATGCCGAATGTGGGCAAATCCAGCTTGATTAACGGCTTAATCGGCAAGAAAAAGGTGCATACAGGGCATAAAGCAGGGGTGACGAGGCAAACGCAGTGGGTGAGGGTGCATCCGCAAGTGGAATTGCTGGATAGTCCAGGTATTTTACCGCCCAAGTTGGAGCGTCAAGAAGATGCACACTGGTTGGCGTTGGTGTCTTCCATTGGTGAAAAAAGCTTTGATGATGAAGAAATTGCTCGTTTTTGTTTGGGTTACTTTAATGAGCATTACCCACATTTGCTACGTCAAAAATATGGCAGCCCTTCGGGTGAAGACGCCCAAAACGACTGGAGCCTTGAACGTATCGCCACATTGAGCAACCTCATCCAAAAAGGAGGCATTCCCGATATTCAACGGGCGGCTCATCGTTTGATTGTAGACGTACGACAAGGGCAATTGGGAGGACTCTGCTTTGAAGTCCCACCTGCTCACTAGGGAAGTTTCACCCAAGCCAAAGGAATCCGCTGAAGCACGGCTCACACGCATGCTTGCGTTTGATGACAACTTGCGTCAAGCATTGGCATCCAATACCGCGTTGATTGGCTGCGATGAAGTCGGACGAGGTAGTCTCATCGGTGCCGTGGTCGCCTCCGCCGTGGCGTGGAAGTCCAGCACCTCACCCAAGACTTTGGAAAATTTTGCTGGTTTAGTGGGCATCAATGATTCCAAAAAACTCACGGCGAAACAGCGTGAAGCCTTGTTACCAAATATTTTAAGCTTTTGTCATGTAGGTATTGGGCAAGCCAGCCCTGAAGAAATCGCCGAACATAATATCATTGGAGCCTCCCTATTGGCGGTGCATCGAGCCATTGAAGGGCTTCACGCTACTACAGACAAAACGGCGGACTATCATTATTTAATGGACGGACGAGACCGCATTCCTACGATTGAGGGGCATCAGCAAAGCCCAATCGTAAAGGGGGATGCTCAAAGTGCGTTAATCGCCATGGCATCTATTGTGGCGAAAGAGCATCGGGATGCGTGGGTGAAGTCCGTGGCGGTGGATTTTCCTGATTATGGCTGGGCAAGCAATATGGGCTATGCCACGGCAAAGCATCGTGAAGCGATACATCGACTAGGCATCACGCCTCATCATCGTCCTAGTTATAGCCAAGTTTAGAGTTTTCTGTACTTATACCATTTAAACGATTGAATAGCGTATAGGTGGATTCTAGGAGCCTAGACTCGCAGATGTGTGCAGTGTACAGAGAGACCATAAGCACATCGAGAATCGTAGCGACAACGAAGACGCCAGACGCTAGTTAATCGTTTAATTGGTATTAGGACTTTCCAGCTGAAACTCAAAGGCTTGTACCACTGCCATGTGAACGGCTTCATCGTCAGGCGTGGCGTGGAGTCGTTGCACCATATGTTGCAATTTCACGAGGGCTTTTTCATAATATTGAAAGCGTTGCATCCAGTGAATGTCGGTCATGGGTTAGCTTCCTAGGTCTTTTGATTAGTCAAGGCATCAATCAAAACATAGAAATTGCTGTTGGGCATATGGTCTTTATAGGCTCTGTCTCGAATAGTTGTTTCCTTAGTAAAAGAAAGAGAATTATCTTGCTTCTTCAAACGTTGAGAAGCGTTTTTAACTTGTTCCAAGCGAAGTTCCTTAAAACAGCAAATAGAATCTTTTTCGGCTTTACTATAACTGGGACATTCTTTTTTCAAATCTTGCATAATCTCGCTATTGTTAGAATAAGGGCGGTTACTTTCTTTAAAATGGAGTAAAAGGACATACTCAATAGAAGGGTTCGAAAAAACTGGAATAATTATATTTTGATATTTTTCATTTTTAAGTTTTTGATCAATTTGTGAAAATGAATGAAGGAAGCCTCCTTCAGTTTGATCCCCACAAAACTCTCTATCAAAAACAGCATATAACCTATCGATACGTTCAGCAAGCCTATTTACGGTTCGAATCGCTTCCTTGACAATACCCAATGCATTAGAACATTCAGACTTTTCTATTTTTATACTATGCGTCTCTGCCTTTAAAGCATATATTAAATACAGACGTTCTGTATTCTCACCTTCAGTTAAGCACAAGACGTAGGGTTTAATGGGTTTCTTTTGCTTAGGGGTGTTATTGTCTTTTTTTCTTGCCATGTGCTTAGCCTCTCCAATTCGTTTCAGGGACAGCACCATAACAGCCTAAAATATAGTCTTTTGGAACTTGTAGAGGATCAAAATCTTCATATTCAGCAGGTGAGTACAACTTAGTTTCATCTTTATCATCCCGATCAATAAACCAAATTTGATCGCCATTTAGCACACTTTGATGTAAAAACATCATGTCATGCGAACTAAATAAGAGTCGGGCATTTTTAGGGTTCGTTTCGGGGTTTTTGAACAAGTTAATAAACCGCATCGCCAAAAGCGGATGCAAGGCTTTTTCTAATTCATCAACGATATACAGTCCCCCTGTGTCGAGAATACTGAGTGTAACATCCAACAACAAGCAAAAGTACTTTTTAGTCCCATCAGACTCTTCACCAAAATGCCTTTTAACTTTATGTTGATGAATAAAAACAAGCTCATCATCTTCAAACAAATAATCTTCGATATTAAAATCAGCTACTTTTAGTTCATTTAAGATAAGGGCTTTAATGTGTGGTAATTGTAACTTTTCTTGAACTTCATCTGGCAGCATACCTATTGCAGGGAACATATAAGGTTCAATCAAGTCCAAAACATGATGTTTTCTATTTCTAAGAAAAGGTCGAGAACGAACCCCCATAAAATCATTTACCTTAGCACTAAAACACGAACGAATGTCTTTGAAAAGTGAAAAAGGTTGTGAAAATGCCAAGTGATTTTTTTGCAAATCATTTTTAAAAATATCCAATTGATCCTTTGATAAGATAACTGAATCAACAGCTGAATTTTCTTTTCGAATAAATAGAGTTTCGTTTTTAGTCTCATTTTTTAATTCTTCATAAGCTACTTTAGCATCCGTATTTTCTCCTTGAATATGAAGAGAATAAGAGTATACATTCAAAGCTTCATCACTAAATTTTACTTTAAAAACAATAGGCTTACTCGCATCATAGTAAACCACTTCAAAGTCATCATCTTCATTTATTTTTTTACGAGAATTCATAATCAACCTAAACAATTGTTTCATTGCTTGCAGTAAAGACGACTTGCCTGATGCATTTTTGCCGTAAATCCCATTCACGGTATTTATCAAATCAATGCCTTCAATCCCAATATCCCGACGAGATTCAGGATTGTAAAACTTGTCTTCGGCTAAGTCTTCCATGGCTTCAAAGGAAAAAGTCACTTCGTTTTTAAAGCACATAAAATTTTCAACACTAAACTCAATTAGCATGATAAAAAATCTCCATTCTTTAAGGATTCATCTTCTAGTGTAGCGTGAATCCTCAAAATACTCAAATGCTTCGTACAGCTTACCGAACTACACCCCCAGATACTCGCAAATGGCGGATTCGTCTGCAGGCAGACTCACCCGAGCCACCTCTTTCGTACCGACCAACACCGCATTGTCAGGATCCTTCAAGCCGTTTCCTGTTAAAATACACACCACCGTCGAATGAGGCTTCACACGCCCTTCCGCACAAGCTTTCATCAAACCTGCCACGCTCGCCGCCGATGCTGGCTCACAAAACACGCCTTCATGCCGGGCGAGGCATGAATACGCCCCCAAAATATCGGCATCCGTGACTAAATCAATGTGTCCACCGCTTTGATCTCGAGCATCGGTTGCGCCTTGCCAACTCGCAGGATTGCCAATGCGGATGGCGGTCGCCACCGTTTCAGGATGCTCCACCGCATGCCCACGCACAATCGGAGCCGCCCCTTCCGCTTGATAGCCCATCATCACAGGGAGCTGGCTGATTTTGCCTAAGTCGTGATACTTTTTAAAACCCGCCCAATACGCCGTAATGTTGCCTGCATTGCCCACAGGAATAAAGAATTGATCGGGGGCTTTGCCAAGGGCATCGCAGATTTCCCACGCCCCCGACTGCTGACCCAAAATGCGGTAGGGGTTAATGGAATTGACCACCGCTAGGCGTTTGTCTCGCTCACCGAGCATCCGCACGATGTTGAGGGCTTGGTCGAAATTACCCGCAATTTCGATGATGCTGGCGCCGTACATCAGGGCTTGGCTCAATTTGCCTAAGGCGATTTTGCCTTCAGGAATAATGACCAGCGATTTCAATCTCGCCCGAGTCGCATAGGCAGCACAGGCGGCGGAGGTGTTGCCTGTAGAGGCACAAACAACCGTTTCAGCACCGTCAAACTTGGCTTGGGACACGGCATAGGTCATGCCACGATCCTTGAAACTGCCTGTGGGGTTGAGTCCTTCGTATTTGAGATAGACCTTCAAGCCTTCTACGCCCAAGCAATTGGCGAGTCGCAGGGCAGGAATGAGAGGCGTATTGCCTTCGTGGAGGCTGACAACAGGGTAGTCTTCCGCAAATCCGTAGAGGTCTTGATATTGATTTAAAATGCCTGTGTACATGGGTGTGTCCTTTTATTCTATAAGTATTTTATTATATTACTACTTTCATCGTCCATAGGGACGTAACCCTGCCTTAAGAAAGCTTCGATACAATATTTATTCATAAGTTTTCCGTAAATAAAACCGATTATAATACTTATGACAAAAAACGATGTTATTAGATTGGGTATCACGAAATTAAATAATAAAGGGAATAAAAAGAGAAAGAAGAAAATACCTATATATATAATACCAAATACTTGCACAATAAAGCCAAGTTTTGGGAGTCCTCTAAAAAAAGGAACTAAAGCACCGAAAAAAAAAGCCAGCCAAGAAAATCCTATAGGACAAACTTTAACTTGTTTGGTAAGTGGATGTTCTAATTTTATAGTTGTCATATGAATTACCTCTTTTTAAAACTCATTGGTCAAACCGTTATTTTGTTCGATATTAAGGATTAACTTCATTACTTCCTTACAACACTCTTAACACGCAGTCAACCGCTTGGGTCGATGCCAATGAGCGAATGGCGGACAATGCCTCCTGCACCGACGATTCTTGGGCGATATGCGTCACCACCATTAAGCTTGTGTGCGGATTGTTCTGCGGATTCGGCAACTGCAAAAAGGATTCTAAACTCACGCCAGCATTGCCAAAGGCGGTTCCCAACGCCGCCAAAACGCCAGGTTCGTCGGCAGTGGTCATGCGAATATAATAACGGTTCGTGGTTTCGCCAATGGGTTGTAGCACCGCAGGCTCTTTTAAATCTAAGACCATCCCTGCCACCGTTTTCGCGTTGCCTGCTTCTAAATCCGCCACAATCGCCAACACATCCCCCATCACAGAACTGGCGGTGGGAAGCTCACCCGCTCCCTTACCTGAAAACATGGCATCACCGACGGCATCGCCACGCACCCAAATGGCGTTATACTCATTATGCACGCTCGAAAGCGGATGCTCATTCGGCACCAACATCGGATGCACACGCACATCGGGGCGTTCGTTTTTCAAACGAGCCAACGCCACCAAACGAATCGTGTAGCCAAACTGCTTGGCATAATCCACTTCTCGTGGGGTAATGGGCGTAATGCCTTCGACGGTCATATCTTTGACATTGACCCAATGCCCTGTGGCAAGCCCTGCTAAAATCGCGATTTTATAAGCCGCATCAAAGCCCTCGACATCACTGCTGGGGTCCGCTTCGGCGTATCCCAAGGCTTTGGCTTTGTCGAGAGCGTCCTCATACGTCCAGCCGTCTTGCATCATACGAGTCAAAATATAGTTGGTCGTGCCGTTTAAAATGCCTGCAATTTCTTCAATTTGATTCGATGCCAAACCCATTTTTAGAGGTGTGACAATCGGTACACCGCCCGCAACAGCCGCTTCAAAAAGCAGACTCACGTCATGTTGTTTCGCTAGAGCAAAAAGCTCTGGTCCATGTTGAGCGATCAAGGCTTTATTGGCGGTGACCACATGCTTACCTGCTTGAATCGCAGATTCGAGCAATTCCTTGGTGCCTTCGACACCACCAGCCACTTCGATCAAAATATCAATATCAGGATGCACCGCCACCGCATGAGCATCCAGCGTTAAGAGTGAGGTATCCAAATCGTCGATGCCTCGTTCTTTTTCGAGATTCTGCACCGCAACAGCGACGACTTCAAGATGTGGCAAGCGTTGAATGAGCTTATACGTGCCTTGACCGACCGTGCCTAAGCCGATCATGCCAATTTTAAGGGGGTTCGTTGGTGTTTGTTTTGAAGAAGTCATGGGAAAGCGTCCTATACAATTAAATAAAAGGTCATGCTACACGGCGGAAGTGTTGGGAACTGCTGTAATAACGATGGCCTGTAGCTGGGCTTGGGCAGATTCTATTTTATCACAAATGGCGTTATTGGGGGGAGGCTGGCCTTTTTTGTGTTGAGTTAAGGCATTTTGTAGAAGCGTAAAACACGTGGTAAGCGTTAGGCCCGTTGTCATAAAGTCGTCCACCACAATCAGAGTGGGTTGAATGGGCTGATGGCTCAACGCTTCTACAAAAGAAGGATCTAGCTTGAAACGGTTTTGAAGTAATCGTTTTCGTTCAAGACGACTTTGGGTATGATGAAGCGCCTTGGGGCCACTGGCTGACTGTTCAGAAAGGAGTTGAAAGGCAAAGGCATTGGGCATGTAACGCCAGCCCTGTTTTTGGCAGATCGGTTCTAAAAAAGACGCAAACACATTGGGCTTGTTGGGTTGAAAAGGGGGGTGAAGTACCCAAACAGGGCGCCCTTCTTCAAAAGGGGGCATCATGGCGAGGGCCTGTTGAAACGCCCGTTCAATTAAAAACAACGGTCCATAACGCTTGTGAAATTTGACTCCATACCAAATGCGTTGAATCCGACGGTTCCACGTAAAGAGTTGCCAAACAGGGCGTTTACCTGGCTGAATATGGAAACATTCAGGCTTAAACCCCAGGGCTTGACAACAACTTGGGCAGAGTTCATGGCGTTCTTGTAGCCCTTTACACTTGGGGCAGTGAGGCGTCCCAAATAGTTCGTGGAGTTCCTGAAAGATATTTAAGACTTTAAGGGGGATTTTTTTCACTATAAACCTCTAATCAAGACGACAAAACCACCATTTAACTAAGGGATGTGACATCTGTACACTCCTAAGTGTAGTCAGAACGCGAAGTCCATCCCCAGCCTTTAAGAAGCGATATACTCATTATATAAGCAAATGTTTCAAACCCCTCATTTTTCTTCAACAGAGCTTAGAACCCATCATTTTAAAGAGCTTAGAACACACCATTTTTTCTTGAGTTTCGTCACTCGCCTTGGCGTCATATGGCGTCAAACAATAGGGATGCATTCTGTTGTACAATGCATCCCTGTTGACGGCGGGCTTTTAGGTGAAACGGTCTATGGTCTCTTCGTTGTCGCTACGATTCTCGATATGCTTAT
>JAJTHC010000055.1 GCA_021299615.1 Vampirovibrionales bacterium | reverse complement strand
TTCTTGAAAAACAGTCACCTCGCCAATGGCTTTTTAGATAACATCCCCGGTTTTGAAAACCGTGGTGCATTTTCAATGGGTATGCCGTTCCACATGGGCTTTACCTTAGATCAATTCCGCCCTAAATTGCATGAAATTGTCGACAGTACAGGCAAATCCATTAAACGTAATGTGTACCACCCCATGCACCAAGTGCTTCTGAATTTGCCCGCCTTTGCCATGAAGTCGGCTCAAGCGGGTGGATTGCTTGCCGCAGTGGGTGGAGCCGTCGGAGCAGGCGTAACCTACTTCCAGTTGAGTGAACACGCCCGTTATCAAAAGCTCAACAATTGGGAACGAGACAATGAAACGAATACAGGCAAGACCACAGAAAATGCTGCCTCTTTTTCAGATAACGCTAGGCCTGAAGTAGAGGCTTCTTCCAGCATCACAAGTCACCCCAAGGCCTTAAGAAAGAAGGAGTCGCACTATGCCTAATCCACTTTCATTTAATGCTTCCACCAATTCCTCGGGATTAAAAATTCCCCTTACCTCTTCAGTGAATACGCAGCATCCCTTTGCTAAAGTTAAATCGTTTCAATATGCCCCTAGTGTTCCCACAGAACCGATGCGTCCTGTGGAAAGTACGCCTGAAGACTTTTGGGAAATGAGTCCTCAAGATTTGGCGAAACAAACAGCTCCTAGCCCTTCTTCACCAGCTTCTCCCACTAAAAAAGAAACGGAAGAAGAAGAAAAGAAAAAGAAGCGTGAATCCCCTATTCAAGCCCTGCCTGCCAATTCTAAAAAAGAAGAACAGTATAGAACCCTAGGGCGTTACGCCTTAGCCATCGCCAATGCAGGGATTTTCACCCAAAACATGGTGGCGGTTTTAAGGGCGCCTGTTTTAGATCAAGTGCCACAGCCCTTCAATGTGGTGGGTAGCTTGGTGAACTTGGCGTCTTGTTTTGTGCCACCTGTGGCTCGCTTGCCCATGTTTGTGGCAGGTACCTCGCTTTACATGGGTGGATCTGCCTTAACCCAATCGCATATGGATCAAGTCAACGTTTCGCAAGCGTCTAAATCTGACAAGACCTTCTTCCAAATTGTGGAAGGTTCGAAGTGGAACAGTTTTGACGAGTTTCCGCACCCAGCCTATCTTAAGCATATGTCTCCTGAAGCCAAAGCACATTATGCGAAACATTTAGACTATTTGAAAAATAAGAGCGGTGATAAAATAGACAAAATCATGCCGAATGCCACTAAAGCCGACTATAAAGGCTTTATGCACATGGCTCACCCTGGTAGCATGGCAAGTTTGGCTCGTAATAAATACTATGAAACCTATTTCCCTTTAATGGATGCCTTGTCTCCTGCCTTTGACAAAGCCCCCCTCCCTCAATCCATTAAGTACATGCTTCCTTCGTTCACCGCTTCAAGCGTTGCAGGTGCCAAACAGTTGGGCTGGATGATGGGCAAAATGGCAACCGACTGGAACTTTGCCCACGATGCCTTGATGTTTACCACCCGTCGAGAGTTCTTAAAAGGCACCAATATTACCATGCCGAACTCGGCGTCTTACGTCTTAGCCATTGGATCTGTCTTGCCTTTGATGATGCTTTCCGCAGCGATGCTGGTGGAAGGTGGCAAGCAAGCTTACAAGCATAGCCACAAAAAAGACGAGACGAAAGACCCTAAAAACATGACGGCGAATGAATCGGTGGATCAACCCGCTTCCGCCAAAACGGAAGATCCGTTTGCAAAGAAACATGCCAATACGGTAGAACTCGTCGCAAACGCCTCTTCCGTTATTCCGCAATTAGCCAATCTCATGTTCTTGCCCATTATTTGGCGAGAAGGAAGCGGTAATCCTTTACATATTCACCCAACAGGCTTGAAGTTGGATCACTCTATTACGCCTCGATTCAATGCTTCATTAGTTGGTGCTGGTAGTATAGGGGCTTTAGTAAGTGCCTTAACCGCTGTCGGCAGTGACTTGAGCATGACCCCTCGATATGTGGCGTACTTGGCGGATATTGCCTTTATGGCGTTTTCTGGTGTAACGACCGCTGGTTTGGCACGGAATAACTTTGAAAATGTCTTCCGTAATACGCAATCTACCCATTGGTATCCTACGCCTAATGCCCTTGAACATGCACGCCAAATGGTGGAAGCACGCTCAAAAGGGTATGCAACACGCATCCCCAAGGGGCGGATGCCTAAGAGTACGCCCATGAGCCAACTTGAAAAAGAAGCGTCTGATTATAAGTCCAAGAAGAACCCTTAACGGTTTATAGCCATTAAATGTAGGGACGTGATTTATCACGTCCACCCCACAATCCTAAAACGGATGAGATAAATCGCACCCCTACAGAAAATTTTTTACGCTATTTAATCTAAGAAATGGTATTATACCATTTCTTAGATTAAATAGCGTATAGGTGGATTCTAGGAGCCTAGACTCGCAGATGGGCGAGGTGTACACAAACGTACATAAGCACATCGAGAATCGTAGCGACAACGAAGACGCCAGACGCTATTTAATCGTTTAATTGGTATTAGGGAGATGTTTGGGGTAGTCTAGGCTTATACCATTTAAACGATTGAAAAGCGTATATAGTGTTTTAAAAAGTTTTCCATACAGTAGGCTAGACGAGGAGCCTAGATTATTTTGTGAAGAAGTGTAGATAGACCTACATGACTGAACAAAATAATCGTAGCGACAACGAAGAGACACTGTACAGGAAATTATAAACTTGGCTATAATAAGGGATACGCTTAAAACAATCCCTAAAAGGATACCCCCATGGCACGCAAACGCCTCTTCCTACCAGACACCCCCAGCCCGTGGACGCTTGAGAGCCTCCACAGCCTTGATGATGCGGATACTTTACATCATCTTTTGACGGTGCAACGCCTCAAGCTCACCGATACCTTGACCTGCGTGGATGCTCAAAACCAGCAGGTTTTTCACGCCGAAATTGAGGCGATCCACAAAAAAAGTATCGTCTTAAAAAACGTGGAAGCCGTTGATACACCTAATACAACGCCGACCCTACAGGTGACTTTATACGCCAGTCTGCTGAAAGAACAAGCGTGGGATGTCTTACTTCAAAAGGCGTGCGAACTCGGTGTTTACGCCATTCAGCCGATTTTGAGCGAGTTCACCGTCATCAAAGGAGGGCATGGCTCCAATAAGCAAGAACGCTGGCAACGCATCGTCAAAGATGCCGCCCTTCAATGCGAAAGCCTTTACATTCCGCACGTTTACGCACCGCTTGCCTTTCAAGACGCTTTAGAGCAAACGCCGTCCACAAGCTTCGCCTTGGTGGAACGTCACGACGAAAGCATCCAGCCCTTAAGCCACGCCGTGCAAGGAATGAATCCCCATTCGCAAGCAGGCTTGTGGATCGGTGCCGAAGGGGGCTGGTCGCCTGCTGAAAAAGAGGCGTTGGCGGTGCATCCGCAGGTGATGCCGTGTCACTTAGGCAACCGCATCTTACGAGCCGAAACCGCTAGCCTCGCTGGATTGACCCTTTTATTACACGGAGGCATCCATGAATCCGACTAATGTTTTCGCCCCCCTTTTACGTGATGCTCGTATTCTAGCACTGAATAACGTGCTAAAATCCTTCGCTGGAGCAGAAGCCTACCTCGTGGGCGGTGCGGTGCGTGATGCCATATTAAAAAAGCCGTTGCCGCTTGAAGATATGGATGTCAGCGTGCTGGGAGCGTCCGCCAAAGCGGTGGCTCACGCCGTGCAAGAAGCGGTTCCTCATACACGGCTGGTGGTGCTGGATGAATCGTGGGGGATTTATCGGGTCGTTTTCTTGCATGAAGATAAGCAAAGTCCGCCGTTGTTTTTGGATGTCGTTCAGGTGCAAGGCGACGATATTAAAGCGGACTTGGCTCGTCGGGATTTGACGGTAAACGCCCTTGCCGTGCATACGCAAAGCGGTGAATTGCTAGATTTATATCGAAGTCAAGCCGATTTAAACGCTGGTATTATTCGAGTCTTGAGCCTTGACAACCTCAAGGACGATCCCTTGCGGATTTTGCGGATCTTTCGCTTTCATGCGACGTTAAATACGGTTCAAACCCCTAGCACGATTGAAATAGAAACCTTAAACTGGGCAAAAGAATGCCTGCCTTACTTACATAGCGTCGCCAAAGAACGCATGGCAGTCGAGTGGTTTAAATTACTTTCGGCGGAACGAGCCTTTCCCACGATCCAAATCATGGCGGATGCGGGTATTTTAGAAGCCTTATTCCCACCGCTAAAAGCCTTGAAAATGGTGAGTCCTAACACGCATCATCATTTGCCGTTGTGGGAACATAGCCTAGAGCTGGTGAATCAAGCCGAAACCATTTATCCGCAACTCGACGCCCAAACGCAAGAGGCTTTGACGCAACCCAGCAGTCATGGAGCTACGGAATACGGCTTGGTGAAAATGGCGTGCTTGTTTCACGATATTGCCAAACCGCATACATGGCAGGTAGAAGCCAACTTTCGGCATCGATTCTTGGGGCATGAAAAAAAGGGCGTTGACGTGCTAAGTCCTTTGTTGAGCGAATGGAAACTGAGCCAAGCGGTGAAGCATCGGGTGAGTCGCTTGGTGGAATGGCATTTGTATCCGTGTACGTTTGACGAGCAAAGTAGCGAAAAAAGCAGGCTCCGCTTTTTTCGGCGTATGGAAGCGGACACGCCCTTTCTCATTGTGCTGGCTTTGGCGGATACCTTAAGCACACGAGGTCACGCCTTTACGCCTGAAACGCTCGCCACCGCTCAAGCGGACTTGCTGGATTTGTTGCATCGCTATTGGCAAGGGAAGGCTCAACGCCAAGCCCCGCCGTTGTTGGATGGTCAAACCATTATGCAGGTCTTGGGCATTCCCCCGAGCCCTCGGGTGGGGGAACTGCTCGCACAGCTAAAAGACGCTCACGCCTTGGGACGCATCCATACGAGGGAAGAGGCGTTAGACTTTATTCGCCAGTTGCAATAAGCTTGTCATGGAAGGTTTCTTTTTATTCTTACTTATTTTGAAAGAGAGGATGTATCACTAATTTCAAATCATTATTAAAGTCTAGATCAGTGAGTTCAGGTAACTTTGTTGTAGAATACACAATCCTACTAATAGATACCTTCCCGATAATACCTATTCTAAATAAGATCTTGAGAAAATTTTTAATTTTTTTATCTTTAGTAACGCTATGTTCACTAAAATCAATAACTACAGGGTCCTCCATATTATTGGTATTAAGAATGGTATCTTCTATATCTTGGTATTTAGACAATACCTCTTCAAATGCAAAGGAATTTCCTAAAGGTCGTATAGCTGTTATATAGCCTTCAATTTCAGGGTAGAGGTTTACCCATTCATCTTTCAAAGCTTTTAATCTACTAAATAGAAACTCTTCTTCTGCTTCTAGTATATGTATGTTCTGAACCTCTGATCCAAATTCAGAAGCTTTTGCAAAACAGAGATTGACAAAATCTATTGCGTCACGAGGTCTCATCATCGTTCTATCTAAGATATAGTCGAATGCTTTTTGTTCATTTATGTTAAAGTTAAAAATATCTTCAAAAGTTACCTGTTGAGTTTTTTTATATTTGTATTTAAAGAGAGAAGTTGTTCTTTTGTTTAACAATTCTTTAATTTTCTCTCTGTTCCAATCTAGTTTTATAGTGTAGGAGTCATATTTTTCATTCTGTTTTTTAGTTTCTGTAAAAGTTTTGTATAATAAATCCGCTCGAAGAGCAATTACAATTTTAAGATTTTTAACATCCAAAAAAGAACGAATTGAAGTTAATAAACTATCAATCAATTTATATTTTGAATCTTCATCAATCCAATCTTGATCTAAATCATCAATAACGACGACTACCTTTTTTTGGCTGTTTCGCTCGAAAAATACCTTTAGACAATTCACGATAAGATTTAAATTCTTTATTTGATCATCATTTACATATTTTGTAGTAGCTAGCTCAAGCTCTGTTTTTTCTTTTTGAGATAAACTTCCAGTCCCCCCTGCCCCAGAAAGAAAGGGTATTTTTCCCTCAATCTTAAATCTGTGTTCTAGTTCACTTGTATATTGTCCTGTAAAATCATCTTGAAACCATCTGCCGTCGTATTTTTCCAAGTAGTCTTGCATTTGTTTAAGATCTTTTGTTTTTGATTTGGGAATAAGTTCTGTAAAAAAGTGTATTAAGGCATGTTCGGAGTGTCCCTTTTCATCTAAATGTTTCAATATGATTTTAGAGATAATTTCATGTAGCCATAAAAATTTATAGAAAACCTCTAAATTCACACCTTCACTTTTTAATTTTGCTACAACAGGAACATTTGTAATGTATTCTAATGCAAACTTGCTAGGCTGTATAATAATATAAGAATCACTATCTTCCTCTATTTTTTTTACTAGGGCAGTCTTTCCTGATCCTGTACGACCAAGAAGAATCATCTTATTGTTTGAAAAGTCTTTTAGTTCCTCATATTCACTTGTACAAATAAAGTTCTCTTTTAAAAATGAATCGTCATTTTCTGCATCAAGATTACCAATATTACTATTTTCTTTTAAAATAATGTGCATTTGTAGACAGTGTCCTTTTCTTAGATATAAGTTAATATCATTGCTACATTATCTCTTTTATAAAAAATAAAGGCAATCCTTGCTATACTACCCTAATTCTTAACAAAACTCGCCATATTGCACGTGCGCTTGAAAGTGGTGCCGTACCCTCTTCTGATTGTAGGCACCTTAGCCCTAGGGTGTGGCAGATCTACAGCAAAGAAGAGGTACTAGATTTTATTCGCCATTTGCAATAGAGTCGGCACCAGCAACGCCCCCGCCTGCGATTTAGTCACCACTTTATATGGATGCAACGGCACATCATCCGCCCCACTCACAATAATCACCCGTTCCGCTGGCAAACCTTGAGCCACCCAACTATTGACAAGAGCTAAGCCGTCATCCCCATTGGCGAGCTGCCAATCCATCAACACGACAACGTTCCGACGACCTAAGCCAACAGATTCAAACGATTCGCCTGCGTCGGAGAGG
>JAJTHC010000246.1 GCA_021299615.1 Vampirovibrionales bacterium | reverse complement strand
CCTTGTTTCTGACACATGAAACCCTCGTTTCCGACACACAAAACCTTCGATTCTGACACATAGAATTCGTTTTTTTGACACACGCTAATCTCAAAAATCGTCATGTTGTTGTAACGAAACATCTCCTCCCCCTGTCTTGGGAGATCCTTCACGTGCGTTCAGGATGACGTGTTCAAGTTTGTTTTATGCGTTTTTCAAAGGACTATTCTTTTTTAGTATGGCATTATTTTCGGGAGCTTTGCTAGTGGGTAAAACCCACGTTTCTGTTTTGATCTTCTGTCATTATAAACTTGGCTATAACAATGTAACGAAACATAACATATAGTCAACTTAACGTACTATGAAATCTTTATTAAAGTGCGGGGACTTTTTTAACAGTTTCCGTGGCAATTACTAAGGTGAATTGAATATTGAATACATTTTGTGGCAATTTTCAAAATTGAAATCAAGCGTTTTATTCTATAGAAGACTCTAAGCTTTTTATTTCGGAGACAATACACCTTAAAAAAACATAGTAGCACAATAAATAAACGAGGAGATAATACCTAATGCCTAGCGATCATGGACTTCCAATTTATGGCGGTCCAACCTTACCCAATCCTAACCCATTACCACCAGGACCAATTCCTGGACCAATTCCTGGACCAATGCCTGCACCAGTACCTTCCAAGCTGAATTTTTGGTCGGCGACGCACTTAGAAGGCTTGACTAATAAAGACGGTTCTTTTAACAAAAATCTTTATTCTACTTCTGATATTACAAAAGTAAATGTGACTGATACCTTACCTACATGGGTAGACGCAAGCAATAAAAGTTTTGGAATGAGGACTGATTTTAAATTCGGTTCGGGTTCAGATCGTCTTATTCTAGATGATAAAACTAAACTGTCCCCTTTTTCTGATTTTAAAGCTCTTGGAACGACTGTTAGCATGGGTTCGGGTAATGACGACGTAACGCATACGGGTCATTTACAACTACTTAATGTCAACTTAAATACGGGTCACGACCGTATTAGCGCAAGGGGTGCTAGCAACAGCACCATTGATTTGGGTGAAGGTAATGATATTGCCAATATCCGTCAATTAAATGGTGGTGTCACCATTAAAGGTGGTGAAGGTAATGATACTTATAGGTTTAAAAAGTTTAAGGGAGCTAATTCTATTGAAGATGCTTCAGGAAACTCTAGCATAGATTTTACAGATTGGAAAACAGACGCTTCTGGTAAAGTTGTTAATGCACAAGGATACCCCGTAGCAGTTGACTTGTTTGGGGAGTGGTACTTTACGACGGCTGAAGGTAAGAACTCTGGAACGAAGGCTACTCCTGCTAAGGCTGGTCGAAGTGTGAATGATTTCAACTTCACAAAATCTGGAGCAGCAGGACAAGTGAACTTAATTGAAAAAGCGACGGGTGAAACCCTCGAAATGAAACTTGGTAATTCCATTGGAAATAAACTTAGCTTTGTAGATGGTAAAATTTATCAAGATGATAAAGGTGTTTGGACTAAAGAAGTTACAATACCAAAACCACCACCACCCATTGGATTTCTTCCTTTTGAACCAGCAATGAACACAACAAATGCAGCACCCGCCGCAGCAGTAGCTGAGGAAGTCAAAACTTATAAGCTTGATGATCAGGGTGAATGGCAGGAAGTTGCAAAATAACCCTTCATTCGATTATTAGGATAGTAAAGGCATTTAGATCTTAGTCTAAATGCCTTTATGCTTTTAAACACTATATACTAAAAGGTATAACCCACACTGGCAGGCACCGCTTGACGATTCCCTTGCATCAAGGACGTCAACGGTAGAATCCCCGCTTTTGACGCTTGATACTTCGCATTCACAAGACGTTGGTGGACTCTCGCCTGATCTTTCCCTTCATTATCTCGCATTTTAGCTTCTTCCCACAGTAAAACGGCACGTCCCCATTGCCCTTCACGCTCGGCAACATCCGCCAAAAGCTCCCACGGCAAGGGGTGACTGGGATTCAACTGCAACGCCGTATTGGCTTCTGCCTTAACTTGATTTAGCTGCTTTTGCATCGCATCTTGCTTGATTTTTTTGATATTTTTCACCCCTTGAGGCAACGCGGCTTGCAAGGCATGGAGACGCTCTTCAATGCGGACGTCCACCTGTTCCAGCTCCACAATCCGCCGACGGGTTCCATCGGTAGGGTTTGCCGTATACGCCCATTGAAAGGCTTTTAACGCACCAGGGACAAATTGCATCAATCGCCATTGATGAGCCAAATCAAGGGCATCTTCAGCCGTCGCAGGCGGAGGCATCCGCTTAAGTTCGGCGAATGCGGTGGGCATATCCCCATACAAAAACGCCGATTCCGCACGAATCACAGGGGTGGCGCCAAAGCTTTTAAGATGGCTTAATTGCTTGAGATCCTCCGCTTCTAAAACGCCGTTTTGAGTAGCAATTTTAAGACGCAAGGCTTCCAACGTCCGCTGTTCAGGCAAGGGCTGGATGCTTAAGGCGTTCGTGCCTTGAGGCAGGCTCATTTTGAGCGTCGTGCCTTGCGAGCGTTTCAGCAAGCGTTGCACGGATGCCAGTTCTTCTTTATCTACCGTTTGCCCAAGCAACGACTTGCGGTAATATAGAATGCTCAACCAGCTCAACAATTGAGGATTTTCAGGTGTGAGCTTTAACACCGATTGCAAGGGAGCCTTAGCCGCATCCAACGATTCCTTGATGATCAAGGCTTTGGCTTCTGCTTTGTAGTTGCCCACTAAATCGGGATTCAACCGCATCGCTTCTTGAAAGGCAGGGGTCGCCTTCTCCGTTCCCGAAACCTGCTCCGTCAAACTAGCTTTTTTCAAGCTTAATTCAGGAGACTTCGGAAAATAGGGGGCAAGGGCTTGATAGTTCTGTAACGCCTTTTGTGGATCCGCCAATTTTTCGTACTGTTGAGCCTTTAAACGCAGGCGTTCAGGCGATTCGGCGACATCATACAAGGTCGCTTCATTGGCATAAAAAATGGCATCTTCAGGACGCTCCAATTTCGCCAGCATACGAGACATGGCATCTAATACCGCAGGGTTTTTACTGCCCAAGTCATACGCCATAAGCAAGGCTTGCTTGGCTTGAGACCTTAACCCCATCTCTTGATAGAGATGCGACGCCAGTAATAAAGCAGGCTGATGCGTCGGGTGCATTGCTAACGCTTGTTTGACGTAGCGCTTGGCTTCCGTCGAGTTTTTGTCTTTAAAAAAGCACAATTCCGCATAATACAGGGGAATCATCGCATCATTCGGACGCATCGCCAAAGCTTGTTTTAAGAGGCGTTCGGCTTGGGCAAGGGCATCCGCTGGGGGAGCAGGCTTGAGGTCCGTTTGGCTTGCCCATTTTAAGTAAAGGTATCCGAGTTCGCCAAGCACGGTGGGTTCTTTTGGCACAATGGCTTTGGCACGCATCAACAAGACTTTCGCCGTAGGGTATTGCCACTTTTTTTCGTGCAGATACGCCAAGTTCACCAAGGCTCGCCAGTTAGACGGTTCACGCTCCACAATGGCATTTAAAATGCTTTCAGATCGAAAGGCATCGCCCTCTTTAAGGAGTTCATTCAAACGAGCATCGGCAGTGGGAAATTGCGTGATAGGTAAGTCATCCACATCTTGAAGGTTCACGGCAAAGGCAGGCAAAATAGACACGCTTAAATAGAGAACACTTATATAGAGAACAAACTGCAAGTGCAAGGGGCGTAAATTATCCAAACGCATGACCTTTAATGACCTCATCTTTAGAGGGGGGACTCCCCTATTTTGGCAGAATACAAGGGAAAAATCGTGTAAATTGATAAAATCTCCCTTATTTAAATCGTTTTAATGTTTGACCATTTTTCATATTTAGCGTTTAATAGGGGATATAGATGTTGTGAAAAGAGAATACGCCCAATGCACTTAACTGGATACCCCGTATTTTTCGTCCTTCTGCTCTTTTGCGGATTGTTCCCCTTCCTGCTTTTTGCCATTTCGCAATTGGTTCAAATTAAGCACCCCACCGCTTACAAGCATGAAACCTATGAATCGGGCATGAAGCCTTATGGTGAAGCACGTATTCGCTTTGATGTGAAGTTTTATCTCTACGCCTTGCTCTTTATCTTGTTTGATATTGAAACAATTTTCTTGTTTCCTTGGGCAGTGGCTTACGAGAAAGTGGGCGTCTTTGCGTTGGTGGAAATGCTAATTTTCGTCGGCATTTTGGCACTCGGTATTGTGTATGCGTGGCGAAAAGGAGCCTTAAGATGGCAGTAAACCTCGTTTCTGATGCGTGGCAAGATATGCTCGAAAGTAGCGGAATTATCGTCACAACCGTCGACTCCGTCTACAACTGGGCAAGAAGTAACTCTGTTTGGCCGATGACCTTTGCCACCTCCTGTTGTGGGATTGAGATGATGTCGGCGTCTGCTCCGAAGTTTGATATTGCTCGCTTTGGTTCTGAAGCCTTTCGAGCCACCCCCCGTCAATCGGATTTAATGATTACCGCAGGCACCATTACGTATAAAATGGCTCCTGCTTTATTGCGTTTGTATGAGCAAATGGCTGAACCCAAGTATGTTATCGCCATGGGAGCCTGCACGGTTACGGGTGGGATGTATGAAAACGACTCCTATTCAGTCGTGCGTGGCGTGGATCGTGTGATTCCTGTGGATGTTTACGTTCCTGGATGTCCCCCTCGTCCTGAAGCCTTGTTGGATGCATTGATCCAATTGCAAAAGAAAATGCGTAAAGAAACTTTAGCTGAACGTCGTAAGCGTACCGCACAGCATATTGCTCGTGTGCGTTTGGATGCAGACGATTGTTTGGTACCGTTAGAAGGAGCTACAGAAGCGGATTTCTTACATTGGGGCATCCAAAAAGATGGATACAATGTCGAAGAAATGCTTGAGCGTGGCGAATTAGGATTAGTAAGAGGCAATATAAAGCACCGTCATGAACGAAGAAAATAAAACGCCTGAACAGGCTCCTGAAGCTGAAGTGATTGAAACAACGCCTGCTATTCCTGCTGGTTTTTTTGGTGCGTTGCTTGAATCTAAAGGTATTGCGGTTGAACATCTCGGCAACGATGCCAAAGGTACCGAAATCATTCGCTTAACGGCTGAAGCGATCCTTAAAGCGGGCGAGTTGCTTAAGGGTGACGCTAGCTCAAAGCTGGATATGCTCCTATTGGTAACGGGGATTGATTGGAAAACGCATCGCGAAAGCGTGTATCATCTCTATTCCACCGTGCATTACCATTCACTGATTATTAAAATCGTTGCTGATGCGAACGACACATCGCCAAGCCTTTACCCTGTTTGGCCTGCGGTTGATTGGCATGAGCGTGAAGCCTATGATTTAATGGGTATTCATTATGAGGGGCATCCTGATTTGCGTCGCATTTTAATGCCGACCTATTGGTTGGGTCACCCTTTGCGTAAAGATTATAAAGAAGAAGACCCTCGATTGGTGTGGAACCGTCGCTAGTCTCGTTATTCGTTAAACGTTTTGGAAACTACTATGATGTCTGTTAAAGAATTGAATCCTGAATTGCAAAGCAACTTACCTGGTGTTTCTATTGAAACAGGGTTTGACACCAATGATTTGGTGGTGAATATCGGACCTCAGCATCCTTCAACACACGGCGTTTTGCGTTTGGTTACCACGCTGAATGGTGAAGTTGTTAAAGAAATGGAGCCTGTGATTGGCTACTTACACCGTTCCAAGGAAAAAATGGGCGAAAGCCGTTCCTTGTTTCAGTATCAGCCAACGATTGATCGGGTTGAATACCTGTCTTCGTTCTACGATCACTTGGTTTTTGTCAATTGTATCGAGCAAATTGCCGATATTCCAGTGCCTAAGCGTGTGGAATATATCCGTGTGATTTGTCTTGAATTAAACCGTATTACGTCTCACCTCTTGTGGTTTGGTACATTCTTGCTAGATTTAGGGGCGTCTACGCCTTTCTTCTGGTGTTTTAGAGACCGTGAAGAAGTCTTCACGATTTTTGAAAACCTCACTGGGGCAAGAATGATGTACAACTACTTCCGTTTTGGAGGCGTCAATAACGATATTCCTGCTGGATGGCTGGAAGAAGTGCGTGCCTTCTGTAATCACTTCCCCGATCGCTTGGATGAATACGAAGCGGTTGCCACCAAGAACCCCATTGTCATGGATCGTACCAAGGGTCACGGCATCATGGCCAAAGAGTTTTGCCTAAAGTATGGTGTGACGGGTCCTGCTTTGCGAGCCACAGGTGAAGCCTTAGATCTTCGCAAGACGAATCCTTATTCAGTGTATAGCGAATTGGATTTTGATGTGCCGACTCGTACCGAATGCGATACCTATGCTCGTTATTTGGTTCGTGTGCAAGAAATGCGTGAATCCATTAAAATCATCAAGCAATGTATTGACAAAATCCCTGGTGGAGACGGCGGTGCTTTAGCCATTCTAAAAAAAGAGGTTGAAGTCAAAACCAAAGAAGCTAAGAAAAACCCTGAAATCGTTGTGCCTCATTGGGACAAGGATTGGGATACCATGGGCAAAAAAATTAACTTGTTGACCTATAAGCCGCCTGCGGGTGAAGCATCCAATTTTGTGGAATCGCCTCGTGGGGTTTTGGGTTGCTACATTATTACCGACGGCACGCCTAAGGCGTATCGCATCAAGTGGCGAGGGGCATCTTTCAGTAATTTGTCCGCCTTGCCTGAATTGATGAAGGGTCATATGTATTCCGATTTAATGGCTATTTTTGGTAGCCTCGACGTTATTATGCCTGAAGTAGACAGATAAGCCTTGTTTGCCTAAAGAAAGAGATGCAATCCTATGAACGCGACTGCCAGCTTTGAAATCCCCACACTTGCACAACTCCTAGATCCAAGCTTTCACCTGATGAAAGCGATTGAATTGTGGCACCAGTTACCTGATATTGTGCCTATTTTCTTAACAGGTGTGGTGCTGTTTGGTATGGTCGCCGTCATGGGGCAAGCCGCTGCGGTGGTCATGGTCTTAATGGAGCGTAAAGTCCTTTCTTGGTTTACCCAACGTAAAGGCCCAAACCGAGTCGGGCCAGGTGGGATGTTTCAAACCATCGCCGATGGCGTCAAGCTTCTGACCAAAGAAGATATTATGACTCCTGTCATGGACAAGTTCTTGTTCACACTGGCTCCTGCGATTTTCTTATTCCCTGT
>JAJTHC010000149.1 GCA_021299615.1 Vampirovibrionales bacterium | reverse complement strand
CTTCCCTCTCCTAAAATTAGGAGAGGGTTTGTGAATTTCATCTATTTCACATCATAGAGTAAAACCGACTGCTGATACACCGACTCTGCCAAGCCAAAGCCTTGACCACCCTGCTTACTGATGTTCGTCGCCGTTTCTTGATTCAACATGCCTCGGAAGGTTTTTTCGGCTTCGCCTCCACTTAAAAAGCCCTCTTCACGATCCACTGTTGAATCCATGGCTTCCAGCAATTGCTGAAGGAATACCGCTTCAAATTGTTGAGCCGCCCCCTTTAACTCTTTTTGCTTGGGCGTTTGCGGATCCAAAAAGCTGGCTCGCAAATCCTTGAGCCGTTCAGCCATAGGCTTGCCCACATCGGCTTCTTTAGTCGCTAGTTCAGGCACGAGTGAATTGTTCTGCTTAAACTTATAAGCAGGCAATTCCGTTGGTGGTAACGCAATGTTGGGAACCGCAAAAGATGATAATTCCATGACGCCAGTCGCTCCTAAATGATTTCCAGCTCGGCTTCAAGGGATCCTGCTGCTTTTAGGGCTTGCAGAATTGAAATTAAATCGCTCGGCGTCACCCCGATCGCATTTAACGCCGTGACCAAATCGTGCAAGGTATTATTCGCCCCTAGCTCAATCAAGCTGCCCTTTTCTTTGGTAATGTCCACCTTGTCATTGGTGACCAACGCCGTGTCTCCGCCAGCGAATGCATTGGGTTGCACGGCTTCATTGGTGCTTTGAATCGTCACCGTAATGCCCCCATGAGCCACCGCTGCAGGTAGGAGCTTCACACTACTGCCAATCACAACCGTGCCTGTGCGTTCATTGACCACGACTTTGGCGTTGTCATTGGGAACATCCACGGTGAGTTGCTCCAAAACAGAGACAAAAGCGACTCGATTATTGAGGTAACGGTTGGGCAGTTCAACCCGAATGGAAGAGCCATCCAAGGCAACGGCAGGGCATAGACTGGTGTTTATTTTTGCGGCAATGCGGTTGGCGAGTGTGTAATCGGTGCGGTTTAAAACGAGCGTCAGCCCTGTGGCATCGCCGACTTGCGTGTGCATTTCTCGTTCAATAATCCCCCCATTGGGGATTCTCGCACTGGTGGTAATCGCCGTTTGCTTGGAAGCACCGCCAGACGACACCGAAGAGCCTCCAGTCGAAACAGGGCCTTGAGCGACCGCAATGACTTCGCCGTTGGGGGCGAGTAATTGAGACGAAATCAAGACACCCCCTTCTAAGCTTTTGACTTTGCCGATCGCTGAAAGGGTGACATCAATGCTGTCGCCTGCTTTAGCGAAGGGAGGAATCTTGGCGATCACCATAACTTGTGCCGCATTCGACCCTTGTAAGTCGTTGGGGTTACTGATTCTTCCGCCTAAATTGTTGAGCATGTTCCATTGAGCGGTACGGGTCGCCACAGAACTGTCGCCTGTGCCGTTTAAGCCGACGACTAAGCCGTAGCCGACGACTTGGTTCATGCGAACATCTTTAATTCTTACGAGGTTTTTAAGGCTGATAGACGTTTTGGCTTGGGCTTGAGGGGTGAAGGCTTGGGGTGAAAGGCTCGTAAAAGCAAATAAGCCTACACTTAATAGAAACGCTAGTGAACGAACGGCTGTTTTTGAAAGGGATGAAAATAAACGCATGGTGTTAGATTTCCTTGAGGCGAACGCCTCTGTGTATTGTATTTTTATATATGAAGGCACAGAGAAAGTTCAAGTCGGATGAAGATTCAAGGAAAAACAAACGGCTTTTGAGGCGTGTACACGGACGTACACAACGAAAAAACGGCTTGTTTTGACACAGAAGATTCGCCGAATGGGACTTTCTATTTGTCTTCATTGGAATTTGCTCATGATTTTTGAGAAGATACTGTCATTTTGAGAACGGCTGATAATGCCCTGCCCCGCCACCACAATCTGCATATTGGCGACTTTATGAGACGAAATCTCATTTTCACTATTAAGGAAGTACGGATTCACAATCCCTGTGACATAAACATCCGTCTTTTCCTTAGAAAACGCCATAGTTTTTCGTCCCTGTACCATAAGGTTGCCGTTGGGTAAAACTTGCACGACTTGGCAGGTGAACATATCATTAAAGGACTGGTTTTGCGTGGCTGTTCCTTGACTGTTGGTGACATTGCTATTGGTGATGCCCCCTAAGTTCGGCAGTTGGGCGAACTTGGCTAAGCCCCCGATGCCAAAGGTATTCGCCAAAGTCGACGCCGCATTGCTTACCACGGTGGACGTATTTTCGTCAAAGCTCGAATCTTTTTGAATCTGAATGGTGTTTTTATTTTGTCGCTTGGTGGATTCTTCCACTTTAATGGTGACCAAATCCCCGACCTGCTGGGGGCGAGGGGGGCTGTACAACATACGAGGAGCATTGGCTCTTGGGTGCATGCCTTCAGTGTTTGGCAAATATAGGGATTCGGCTTGTACGGAAGCAATGCCATTTAATAGGCTACTTAGTAGCAAAGCCACCACAAAAAAGCGTGATGCTTTTGGGATTCTAGGGTTCATCTATTTGTCCCT
>JAJTHC010000050.1 GCA_021299615.1 Vampirovibrionales bacterium | reverse complement strand
TTCGCCACAAAGACCCACTCTTCATAAGACGGCGGAGCCGTAAAGCTCAACTCAAAGGGTTGACACAACTCGATCGGAAACGCTTCGTTCAAAACGAGGCTAAACTGTTCGCTGTCGTCCCCACGAAACGAGACCTTCGCCTTCAAAATAAGCTTCTTGCCTGCTTCCAAAACAGGCTTGAGCTGTTCCACCGCTTTCCCAAAAACGATGAACTCTCGTTCGCCCGTGAAATCTTCCACCACGCCGATAATCAACGGCTTATTCTTCTTGCTTAAACGATGCTGGACGCTGGAAATCAAGCCCCCCACTCGCACGATGTCGCCATCGTTGAGTTTGGGCAGTTCCGACAAACGGTGCGTCGTCATTAACGGAAGCGTTTCCTTGATGTTGTCCAACGGATGGCTGGTGACATAAAAGCCGAGCAAGTCCTTTTCATACCGCTGAATCTCATCGTCGCTAAACTCGTCAGACGCATCACCTTGCAGGAGCAAACCGCTCATGGCGTTGCCGTCGTCGGTGGCTCCCAACAAATCAAAGAGGCTCGCTTGCCCTGTTTCGGCTTGCTTGTGGCATTGTTCCGCATAATTAAAGAGGGTTTCTAAATTGTGCATCAAGTGCTTGCGAGTGTAGCCAAAACTTTCCAAGGCGCCTGCTAGAATCAGGGCTTCCATGGTTTTTCGGTTTAAGACCTTCGTATTCGCTCGTTTTAAGAAGTCTTCCAAGTTTTCAAACGCTTTTTCTTCACGAGCCTGCACAATCGCTTCCACCACGCCGACGCCCACACCCTTAACCGAAGCCAGCCCAAAACGGATGGCTTTCCCGTCTAAAGACGGCGTAAAGTCCACGTCACTGGATTCCACCGAAGGAGCCAAAACAGGGAAGCCCATTTTTCGCCCTGTTAAAATGTAGTGCTGGATTTTATCGAGGCTATCCCGCACGGAAGACAGCAAGGCGGACAAGTATTCCACAGGGTAATGACACTTTAAAAAAGCGGTTTGGTAAGCAATAAAGGCATACGCCGCCGAATGTGATCGGTTGAAGCAGTACGCCGCAAACTCGCTCATGACGTCAAATAAATCGTTGGCAAGCTTGGAATCCACATCATTGGCGACGCACCCTTCCACAAAGCCGTTACGCTCTTGCTCCATGACTTCGGCGTTCTTTTTACCCATAGCTCGGCGGAGCAAGTCGGCTCGTCCAAGCGAGTAACCTGCCAAAACTTGGGCGATTTGCATAATCTGTTCTTGGTAGACAATCGTGCCGTAAGTGGGTTCCAAAATGCCTTGCAAGCTAGGGTGAGGGTAGCTAATCGCTTCACGACCGTGCTTACGATCCACAAAGTTTTTCGCCATGCCCGAATTCAAAGGCCCAGGGCGATACAACGCCACCAAGGCGTTGATGTCTTCAAACACAGACGGCTTGAGATCTCGCACCAGCGTTTTCATACCGCTACTTTCCAGCTGAAACACGCCGTCGGTATCGCCTGCGGTGAGCAGTTTATAGGTGTCTACATCGTCCAAGTGAATCTCTTCAATATCAGGCAAAGGCTTGCCTGCTTTGCGAATTAGGTTCATCGTATTGCGGATAATCGTCAGGTTCCGCAAGCCCAAGAAGTCCATTTTGAGCAAGCCGAGCTTTTCCAAATCCCCCATGGTGCATTGCGAAATCATCATGCCATCTTTAGACGCTTGAAGAGCAATCACTTCATCCAGCGGATCTTTTGAAATCACGACGCCCGCTGCATGAGTCCCCACATTGCAGGCGGTTCCTTCAAGATCCACCGCCAAATCGATCCAGCGTTTGAGGTTCGGATTCGACGCCAGTTCCTTTTGCAGTTCCATGCCGTCGGCGAGGGCATCGGCGAGCTTGGTTCCAGGGGTGGAGGGGATCATTTTTGAGATGCGGTTGCTTTCTTCAAAGGGGATTTCAAGCACTCGAGCAACGGCTTTGACCGCTGCTTTCGCCGCCAATGTGCCGAAGGTGGCGATTTGACAGACCCGCTCAGCACCGTAGCGTTTGCCCACATAATCGATGACTTCCCCACGCCGTTCGATGCAAAAATCGATATCAATATCGGGCATGCTGACCCGTTCAGGATTCAAAAATCGCTCAAACAACAAGCTATGCTCGATCGGGTCGATATTCGTAATACCCAACACATAAGCGACCAAACTACCTGCGGCGGATCCCCGACCGGGCCCCACAGGGATGCCCTGTTCCCTTGCCCAGTTCATGAAATCCCACACGATCAAGAAATAGGCAGGGAATCCCATGGTGTTGATGATGCCGAGTTCATAATCCGCCCGAGCTTGAATTTCTTCAGGTAACGGATCGCCGTACTTCTTTTTGGAATAGTCTATGACCAGCTTTTCAAGATAGCTGGCTTCGTTTTCGCCTTCAGGCAGGGGATAGGCAGGCAAAATGGATTCACCCATAGGCCAGTCGAGGGCGATTTTTTCGGCAACTTTTAACGTGTTTGCCATGGCTTTTTGCACCACTTGTTTCGGCAAATGCTGGAGCAATTCGCTCATTTCTTCGGGGCTTTTCAGGTAGTACTGCTCATTAAACTTCTTGCGACGGTTTTCATCGGAAAGCGTTGTGCCGACTTGCATACAGAGCAGAATATCCACGGTTTCGCCTTGCCCTTTGGCGGTAAAACGACTGTCGTTGGTGAGAACGACCTCCATTTCAAAGGCATCGGCGAGGGCGACGGCTTCTTGCGTGATTTGCATTTCGGTGCCGATGTGGTGATCCTGCAATTCGACGTATACATCATCTTTAAAGACCCGTTTTAGCCACGCTAAATGCGTTTTCGCTTCGTCTCGATGCCCCCTTAGCACATGGTAACCGATCGGTCCGTGGGTGCAATCGGTGAGCAAAATCAAGCCTTCGGCGTGAGCTTTGAGCATCTCCCAATTGATGCGTGGGCGGTAGTAAAAGCCATCTAAATGGGCTTTAGAAAGTAGTTTGGCGAGGTTTTGATAGCCTTTGTAGTTTTTGCACAACAAGACGACTTGAAGCGTGGCTTTGCGGGTGGATTTGTCGGAGATGTCGCCGTCGATGACGGCAATTTCGGCTCCGATGATGGGCTTGATGCCACTGGCTTTACAGCTTTTGTAGAAGTCTACCGCTCCGTAGAGGTTGCCACTGTCGGTGAGGGCGAGGGCAGGCATCCCGTGGGACGCTGCGACTTTCACCAAGTCTTTCACTCGGCTAGACGCTTCTAGCAGGCTGAACTGGCTATGCACATGTAGGTGAACAAAGGGGGTTGCGGATTCAGTCAAGGCGTTCTCTTTTTTGAAGCTTTTTCATACGGTGGTTTTATTATACCGTAAAGAAAATGGAGCAGACAGAAATCTGAAAAACGGCTATAATTAAGACGTATCTTTAATTTAATACCCTTTCTTAGATTGAATAGCGACTAGGTGGATTCTAGGAGCCTAGACTCGCAGATGTGTCTCGCAGATGTTTGAAGTGTACACAAACGTACATAAGCACATCGAGAACCCGAGCAACCACGAAGACGCCAGACGCTATTTAATCTAAGAATTGGTATAAGGAGGCCGTCTTTGTTTTCTGTTTTTCACCTCATCCTAATAGCTCTATTGGTTTGTATGAGCCTGCCCTCCGCCGATGCCTTTCAAAAGCCTGCATGGCTTTCATGGCATCGAAGCCCTAAGTCTGTCATCGTGACACCGAAGGAAACGCCACTAATTCAAGCGACTCGAGCAGGGGACTTGAAGCAGGTCAAGCGTTTACTAGCCAAAGGCGTGGCGTTAAGCGTAAGAGACGCCGACGGTTACACCGCCCTGCATATCGCCAGTTTACAAGGCTACACCGATATTGTGAATGCCTTGCTCGACCAAGGCGAAGCGGTGAATGTCACCAACAAATACGGACGCACCCCCATCATCAATGCCAGTCAATACGGGCATTTCGACATCGTCAAAACCCTTATCGCCCATGGAGCCAACGTCAACGCCGTGGATGCCTATCTGTTCGACGACACGCCTTTGCTCTATGCGTGTAAGAACGGTCATTTTGAAATTGCTAAATTGTTATTGCAACACGGAGCTAAGGTACACGCCATCGAGCGTGAACGAGACATGACGCCCTTGCATTTTGCCGCCGCCTTTGGACATATCGACATTGTGTATGTGCTATTGCTTCATGGAGCAAACATCAATGCCCTAGACAAAAACGGACAAAGCCCTTTGGCATGGGCGATTGAACGCCAACAGACGGCCGTGATCAAGTTACTAAAACGTTCAGGAGCCAAGTTCTAAAAGCTCCACGAACCTTCAGAGGTGTTAGGTGCCACTTGACCTCCTGTGTTTGGGCTAGGAACTACTTCATTCCCTGAAGGGAGAGGGTTCCACGCATTTACGGTTTGGTTTGTGGCTGGTAGAGTCCTACTGGGTAAAGGTGTAAACGGCTGAGTGGATGGAAGAATAGGTTGTTGTTGACTAATGGGTGCTTGAGGGATACTGGGGGGCTGATTTATGGAAGGTGTTTGTGCTGAAACACTTGCAAGCATCGCATCAATACGTCCTTTAGGAGGGTAACGCCCATCTTTAAAATCAGAAATAAGGGTATATAATTCGAATTTTTTATTGGCATTCGTGTTAGGGTTGGCATAGGCATTCATCAGCTTGCCAAGTACATCTGTCGGAGGGGGAAGCCCCTCATTATTTTTACGCCATTCGTCTCGTTTCTGGGTGAGTTGCGTCAATCGATTCTGCGATGCGTTTAACATTTCTGCCGTCGTCATTTGAACGCCTTGAGGGAAGATACCCTTTTGCATATCGGCAATTTCTTTGCGAACGCCTTCAATGTCTTTGTTAATATCGAAAAACTGTAAGGTGCGGAAGTCCACTTCGTATTGATCTTGAGACACCGCCCAATCACTGTTCATGTAAATACTTTGGGGATCAGAAGGTGCTTGCACGGGCTGTTGTGTTTGCCCTTGCCCTTGAACCTGTTGTTGTTGTTTAATGGCTTGAATGTTTTGTTGCATTTGCTGTTGATATTGGGGCGGATATTGCGACATCTGATGAGGCGGCGGATAGTTCTGCTGGGCACCTGGTGTAGGATCTAAAACCCCTGTACTCATGGGATTGCCTAAATTACTTAAGCTATTTAAGCTAGAATTAGGCATCGGAATGATACCGCCTACACTCTTACCAACAATCGCACTCGACGGAGCGAAGGCTCCTCTTGGTGTGGGTGGTAAGTTCGTGATTTGTTGATAGGGTTGCGGCCCACTGTTTGGTCTCATCTGTCCGTAAAATTGTTGGTTGGGTGAGGTGATCCCTAAAGGTTCCACCAAGCTAAATCCACGAGAATCCCAATTGGATTGTGTGGGCTGCTGAACGGCGTAAGGCTGTTGGTAGTTTGACGCAGGCTGTTGTATTCCGTAAGGTTGCTGGTACTGTTGTTGGGGGGCTTGCTGTAAGCCTCCTGTAGGCTGTTGTATTCCGTAAGGCTGTTGGTACTGTTGTTGTTGTGGGGCTTGTTGATAATTAGGTGCAGACGCATTAAATTGAGCCCCTGTGGCTTGAGGCAGAGCAAGACTGGTTGACCTATTACTAGGTGCATTATATTCAGGATAATAAGGATTCGTTATACTACTCATTTGTAAAGGATTCTCTCATTGTCTCTATTTATTGCCAAGATTCATATTAATAAAATAAAAAGGTTGTCATTTTTTGCCAAACTGTAACATCTCTTCATCATCACTCCTATAAACAAAGGAGAAGCTTGAATGTGAACCTTAAATGCATCGAAAGAAAGATACCCACAAACTAAAATAAGGACAATCCCCATGTTTCTCATCGATTCCCCCCCCAACGATCCGTCTGGCATGCTGGTTAAACAACGGCTCGATGCCATGGGTGTACCCACCGCTCATTTAGATACAACCTTGTATCCCAAACGCATCCAAATCAATTATGACCCCGAAGCCCCTGAAAAAGGACGGCTTAATTTAAATGACGGCAACGGCTGGATTTTGTTTACGGACATTCAAGGCGTTTTTCGTCGAGGTCCTGACTGGATTAAAGCCAACGACACTTATGATTTTATGAAAGCCGACCTCGTGTACTGGAACATTGAATGTGCCTTAGGAAGCTTGTATCGCTTATTGACGCATATTAAGTGGGTGAATCCGCTAGACGAGTTTAATCATCATCGTCACAAGGCGTTTCAGTTGAATCAATTTTCAAAACTCGGCATTCGCATTCCTAAAACGATTGTCACCAATTCGGTCGAAGACATTCAAGACTTTTACAATCAGCAAGACGGTTCCATTATTATGAAGTACCCCAATGGAGGAGAACATACCGTTAAATTGTCTCAAGAAGACATTAGCCACGCAGG
>JAJTHC010000234.1 GCA_021299615.1 Vampirovibrionales bacterium | reverse complement strand
TCGACATTTAGTTAAGAAAGGAGGAATTTCAAGGAAAAACAAACGGCTTTTGAGGCGTGTACACAGACGTACATAACGAAAAAACGGCTTGTTTTGACACAGAAAGTACCCTTTATGGGCTGAATGTCGACACTACCTAGTAAGCAGCTTGACAATACTTACTTAAAATGTTAAAATAGGGGTCGTCAATGTATGTTTTATTAGGTGATAAATGATGTCTTTTTCAGTATCCAGTCCTTCGTGGCGTAGTGTGCCATTTAAAACGAATGGATCTCAACAGCATTCTGGCACTAATCCAGCAGGCAATCCAGAGAACTTGAAGAAATTAGCAGATGAATTTTTAAAACGTACAGTACCCCTTCTAAATTAGAAGGACTATCTGCAGACGAATTAGAAAAACGATTGGAATGGCTAAATAATGAAATTATAGCTGACAGTACACGTCTTGAACGTTTAAACGAACAGATAAAATTAGAAAAAAGCCTTAAGGTAGCCAATAATGCGAAAAAGTATCTTAAAAGTAAGATAAGAGAAATAGATCCCTATGGAACAATAGACTTGGAAGAGGAAGCTGGTAATTCTTGGGTTTCAGCGGGTGAACGTGAACGACTTCTGGAACAACTTGCACCTTTTTTAGATCCCTACGAGAAGGTTCTTAAAAATATAGAACGAATCACCAAAAAACTAAAAGGTTTTGAGTAAAAGGACTAACCCAATTTCGCCCCTGCTTCACGCAAGGCAGGAATGAGCGTGTCATCACTCGAATGTTTCACTGCTAGCAACTGAAAGGTTTTGGCATCTAAGCCAATACGACCAAGACATTGTTGATCCATCGGGCAAGGGAACTTGAGATCAAAGGTTTTAATCGTGCCTTCGGCATCTAAACGGGCTTTATCGGTCATACGAGCCAACCATGGGGTTTCGGCAACCACTACACCACCAGCACGAGGTTCTTGAGGAGACATCTTGATTTTTCCTTTCAAGGGATTCACTTTTACAGATTTAATGGTAACATAAGTTCATCGAAAAGAAGCCCTTTTTCATAAAGTCTTTTTATTTTGCTTCAAAGGACGCTCCCCCTTATGTTGTGGTCTAACTTTAAACGAATTATGATTGGTGAACCGCTCGCTTCGGCACGAGAAAAGCATGAACGCATGGCGATCCCGATTGCCCTGTCTATCTTCGCCAGCGATGCCTTGTCTTCTACGGCATACGGTACGCAAGAGATTTTGATGTCCTTGAATGTGGAAATGTTGCGGACCTATCCTTTGCTGGTGAGCTTTTTGTCGATCCCTGTTGCCTTATTTATCACCCTTGTTTTGGCGGTTATTATTGTGTCTTACCGCCAAGTCATTAAGGTTTACGACAACGGCGGAGGCTCCTACCAAGTGGCTCGTGAACACTTGGGTTTAACGGCAAGCCATGTGGCTGGGGCAGCCTTGTTGATTGATTATGTCCTAACCGCAGCGGTGTCGACCTCTGCTGCGGTGGATGCCTTGACATCCGCCCACTGGATACCCCTAAGCATGAAAGTCCCCACGGCTTTAGCCTTTTTGGGATTGATTACCCTCATCAACCTGCGTGGCGTAAGGGATACAGGCTTAGTCTTTAGTGTGCCAGCCTATATATTCATCGGTGTGATGTTTACCCTCATCGGAAAGGGGGCTTACATGGCGTTTACAGGGCAGGTTCCCCTTGATTTTTCGCATGGCTTGAATCAAGCCATTGGCGTCACCCCTGATGTGTGGGCATCCTTGTGGAATACCAGTTTATTGCTTATTCTCATCAAGGCTTTTAGTCATGGATGTTCAGCCTTAACAGGGATTGAAGCTATTTCAAATGGGGTGAAAGCGTTTAAAGAACCTGCTGCAGAAAATGCGAATAAAACCATGATTTTAATGGGCGTTATTTTGGCAACGATTTTCTTAGGCTTAACGGCGTTGGCTTTTGTGTTTGGCTTACTGCCTAGCGACCATGAAACGACGGTGTCTCAAGTGGGGCGTGCCGTTTTCGGAGACGGAAGCCTATTTTATAATAGTTTACAGATTTTCACAGCGATTATTCTCGTTTTTGCCGCGAATACCAGCTTTGCAGGATTCCCTCGCTTAGGCTCTTTGCTTGCGAACGACGGTTACTTACCTCGTCAATTTATGAACATGGGCGACCGACTCGTTTTTAGTAATGGCATCGTTTTTCTTGGCTTGGTTTCCGCAATTTTGGTATGGCTTTATCAAGCCGACACCCACGGTCTCATCCCCATGTATGCGGTGGGCGTGTTCTTGTCGTTCACCTTGGCTCAAGCAGGCATGTGTGTGCATCATCTCAAAAACAAGCACAAGCACTGGCAAAATAGCCTTTTTGTCAACGCCTTTGGAGCCGTCGTCACGCTAGCTGCCACGATCATTCTGACGGTTGAAAAGTTTACCGAAGGGGCGTGGATCGTGTGCATAGGGATCCCCTTGATTGTGTGGGGATTCACGTCGATTAAGCAACATTACTTAAGTGTGTCTCGTCAACTCGCCTTGCCGATTGAAGAAGGGACTTATGATCCTCGTCCCATTGAGCATACCGTCTTGGTCTTGGTGTCGAGCCTGCATCGTGGGACGATTCCTGCTCTAGAATACGCCCGCACCTTGTCGGCTCAGGTGGAAGCCGTGCATGTAACGTTGAATGATGTGGGGACGCAGAATTTACAGGATCAATGGCAAGCGTGGGGTTGTGGTGTACCGCTCACGATTTTACCTTCGCCGTTTCGTTCCATTACGGGACCGTTGTTGGATTACATTGACGAAGTCGAAAAGCGTCACGAACACAATTTGGTGACGATTATTATTCCTGAATTTGTGACAAAGCAATTCTGGCACAATGTCTTGCACAACCAAAGTGCCTTGTTGATTAAAACCTTGTTGACCCTACGTAAGGGGAAGGTCGTGACGACCGTTCGCTATTACTTAGAAGAGTAAAGAAGAAACAAAAAAGTGTATGGTTTCGTATGATTATAAAGATGTTCGATGTGCTTATGGTCTTCTATGTACACGCCCGCAAAAAAATCTAGGCTCCTAGAATAGCCTAAGTACAGAAAACTCTAAACTTGGCTATAAATAAAAAAACTTGAAGCTAACAAAGCCCTTGCTTTTTAAAATTGAAGCGTTATGATTATTGACAAGTGGGGGTTTGGCGCAGTTGGTAGCGCGTCTCAATGGCATTGAGAAGGCCAGCGGTTCGAATCCGCTAACCTCCACCATTTTCCTTTAAGAACCCGTCCTATCAATCGCTTACAGGATTTGTCCTCAAGAACTAGCCGTGTGTGCGGGTCTACGCTGATAGGAATTAGTTTAAAAATCAGGCAAGCCTTTTTAATGGCTCATGTCTCCGCTTTTTTCGGGCTTTCTATACTTGGCCCGAATTTCAAAAGGCGCGACTAGGGAAGCACACGTTCCCTTTAAGGTGTTTAGAATAAAGATAACCCCGTGTGTTTATGCACCAAAGTAGGCGAGTGCTTGTTGGTCAAAATCAGGGGTCTGTTCGGCGAGTGTAATGAGTTGGGTGAGGGTAAAATTATGAGGGTTTTGGTAGTTCAGTAGGGCTTCAATAATCGGTGGAGAGAGGAGGGTTAAAGCCAGATATTTCTGTATTTTTCGCTTGCCTGTGGATTCCTGTTTGGCAATGTCTTCAACGCTCACGCCTTGCCTCCAGAGTGTTCTGTAATGCCAGGCGAGGGAAAGTGCTTGAATCACTTGCTCATTCATCTCGTGAATGGAGAGGATGCTTTTGTTTGGGGTGCCTCGTAAAGTGGTTTGGGCCTGATTGTTAATCAGAAGGTGGGTGCATAAAATAAGGGTTTTCTGGTCCATGCTCAAGACGGCAGAGGAGGCAATTTCAATTGACCGAGCGAATCATTGAGGGTCAGATGCATTTCAAGTTCAACGAGAGGGTCTGCTTTGCGATAAATCACTTGACTCAGGCAGGACTTCAAAGCCTCTGGAGTCAGCTCTAAAAACGCCAGTGCTTGAATCACCTGTGCATCGATTTGTTCGGCGGGCAAGTAGGTTCCTTTGACGTAGTAATAATTAAAGCGTTTTTGTTGTTTTTTAGCGTTGGAATATTTAAAGCCTTCGCCTGTTTCGGTGTAGAAAATACCCTTTAGTAGGTTTTCTTGAAAGGTATAGCACTTACGGGCTTCGTTGTGTTTAAAGCGTTGCGAGAGTTGGGTTTGCACCTGTTTAAGCCAGCTAGCACCTTGAAAAGATAGGCGATCTTTGGTTGCTTGTGATTTAGATTCAGCTATAATTATACGAGAGGCTCATTAAATTGTAACCCCTATATATATAGGGGCTGTCTTCAAAAAAGATGAATCATAATGGAGGCGAGACTGACCATACTGGCGAAATGCCTTGATCGCTTCTCATAACGAGTGGCAATACGCCGAAACTCCTTTAATTTCTGAAAACAATTTTCAATCAAATGA
>JAJTHC010000010.1 GCA_021299615.1 Vampirovibrionales bacterium | reverse complement strand
CTTGGTAACCGTGCCAGAAAGGCTCGAATCTTCCACAATCACATCCTTATTCGTGGGATACAACGGCACATTCAGGCGAAAAAACAAGGTCTGCCCCAAGCGTAAACGAGGGCCCAGTATCGCTTCTTGTGGGGAAATCACTAGGTTAAAGCCAGCCCCTAAACTTGGGATCAATCGCCAAGAAACGCCCGTAAAGCCTCGTTTTGCATCGATCGTTAGCATCTCTTGGGCTTGGGGTAAAAACGCCAATCGCTCATTGAGCCAACGATCACTTACCGTAGCATTCGGCGTCAACGGAAGGTCTCGAAACACATCAAAGACGTAATGTTCATATAAAATCGCCAAATCCATTTGCGTGGCTTCAGGCAAGGCGTTAAAGCTAGTATCTTCAGAAAGCAAGGCGAGTGTATACGCATCCTTGAGCGGTTCTTTGGTGAAAAGCAACCCTTTTAACGCCAACCACGCATCGAGCTGGTTCATCGGAGCTTGGGGAAGCAGTCGCCAAGACGGCTTCGGCGTCAAGACGTGAAACTGCCACGCCGTTTCAAGCAAGGGGTATTGCGTATCGGTAGTGGGGACGTCTCGAAAAGGGGAAAGGTCGGTGAGCGTCCAAGACGGGGGAATCTGAAAGTGCGTTAAGAGGGTTTTCGCCACCTCAAGGCGAGACAGCTCTTTTTCGGCAGGCACAGTGGCTTCAGGGATTTCGGCTGGAACCGCTTCTTTCGACGGATGCTTCTGCTCCGCCTTTTCAGCATGAACAACGCTAGTACCAAGCAACACCATGGCTAAAACAAGCAGAAATGGACGTTTAAGTCGCATGAAGACGCCCTACTTTCTGTGGGTTAAGGCATTGGGGAAATGAAAGTTCAGGCTCGACGATTCGCCTGTTTCAAAGTTTTTAAAGGGAATCACGCCACTTTCCAGCTCTTGCGAGCCAATTGTGTACACATGGCGAGCCGATCGTTTACCAGCCGCTTGCAATTGCTTGCCAAAATTACGACCGCTTAAATCGACTTCAACTTTCAAGCCTTGTTCACGCAAATGTTCCGCAAAAGCGAAGGCTTCGGCGTGGCAATCGGTGACGATGTAGGCATCCAACGCAGGGGCTTCAGGGTGTTCGATGAGCTTAAACAAACGCTCAACGCCCATTGCCCAGCCGATCGCAGGAGTCGACGCTCCTCCGAGTTCTTCAATCAAGCCGTTGTAGCGACCGCCTCCGCAGACGGTGCCTTGGGCACCAAGTTTATCCGTGATAAACTCAAACACCGTGCGAGAGTAATAGTCCAGCCCACGCACCATCCGACGATTCACCGTAAACGGCACGCCATTGACGCTTAAAATATGGCACAACTGCTCAAACGCCTCGCTGGCTTCGGGCGACCATGCAAAGTTTTGCAAGAAATCTTCCACCGCATCGCTGGTATAAATGGTTTGGCAGGTAGGGACTTTGCAATCCAACATGCGAATGGGGTTTTGCTCAAAACGACGTTGACAATCGGCACAAAGCGTTTCAAAGTGAGGCTTCAACAACGCTTGCAACGCTTCACGAAAACGAGGGCGATCATCAGGATCCCCCACGGTATTGAGTTCCAAACGTAAATCCGAAATGCCCAACGCCTTCAAAACCTGCCACGCTAGCAAGATGCTTTCGGCATCGGCAGCGGGGGTATCCAGCCCAATGAGTTCTGCCCCGATTTGGTGAAACTGCCGTTGACGTCCTTCTTGCGGACGCTCGTAACGAAACATCGCTCCAATATAATAGAGACGTTGTGGCAAACCGTGCTGGCTCAGTTTATTTTCCACAAAAGCACGCACCACGCCCGCCGTCCCTTCAGGACGCAAGGTCAAGCTACGGTCGCTTTTTTCAAAGCTGTACATTTCTTTGTTGACAATATCCGTCGATTCGCCCACACCACGAGCAAAAAGCGACGTGGCTTCAAAAATCGGCGTATGAATCGCCTTATAATTCGCCAATTCCAGCGTGTGAATCGCCACATCCTGCAGGTGCTTCCACGCATGAGACAGCTCAGGCGTAACATCTTGCGTGCCTTTGGGACGTTGTATTTTTTGAGACATCATACGATTATATCCCCTATACTGCCACAGTGGGGTTAAAAACGTTTTTTCGCATCATGGTTTGCTGACGTTCAGGGCCGACGCTCACCATCCAAACAGGGCAATGAGAGACCTCTTCTAAACGCTTCAAATAGGCTTTACACGCAGGAGGCAAATCTTCGTACTGCGTAATTTGCGTGGTATCGCTTTGCCAGCCTTCAAGCGTTTCATAGACAGGCTCTAAATCCGCCAAAACACTCAAGCTCGCAGGGAAACGATGGTAGGCTTCATGCGTGTGAATGTGCTGATAATGCGTGGCGATTTTGATTTCTGCAAAGGTATCCAAGACATCCAACTTGGTGAGAGCAATGCCGTCTAAGCCGTTGACTTCCACCCCATAACGAGCCACAACCCCGTCAAACCAACCCGTACGACGCTTCCGCCCTGTTGTGGTGCCGAACTCCTGCCCACGCTCCCCGAGTATTTCACCGACTTCGTTGCTTTGTTCGGTCGGGAACGGGCCTTCACCCACTCGAGTCAAATAGGCTTTCATCACGCCTAAAGTCGCATCGATCTTAGACGGCCCAACGCCTGTCCCTGTGCAGGCTCCGCCTGCGGTCGAGTTGGAACTGGTCACATAAGGATACGTCCCAAAATCGACATCCAATAGCGTCCCTTGAGCCCCTTCAAACAAAAGGCGTTTATTTTGAGCCAAGGCGTCTTGCAACAAAGCGACGGTATCGGTGATATAGGGGGCTAAAATGGCTTTGTATGCCTCGCAAACGTCCAGCAAATAAGGGAGGCTGGCTTGTTCAAAAAAGCCTTTTTCACTAATAATACGTTGAATCTGCTTACGCAAGACTTCGGGGGGTTCGAGTAAGTCCCCAGCACGAATACCGATGCGTCCGACTTTGTCCATGTACGTCGGTCCAATGCCCCGTCCTGTGGTGCCGATTTTCGATTCAGGGGCGTTGGCGGTGCGTAACAATTCTTGACGTTTGTCTTGCTCAATGTGATAAGGCAAGGTCACATGACAGCGTTCGGATATTTTAAGATTTTCGGTCGAATAACCCTTGGCGTGAATGTCTTCGAGTTCTTTTTTCAGTACTTCAGGGGCAATCACCACGCCCGAACCGATAATGCACCATTTTTCAGGATACAACAGCCCCGAAGGCAGGTGATGAAACTTAAAGGTTTCGCCGTTGAACTTCACGGTATGCCCCGCATTGCATCCGCCTTGGCTACGAATGACGACATCGGCTTGCTCGGCGAGCATATCCACAACCTTTGCCTTGCCTTCGTCTCCCCATTGGGCACCGACGACAATCACATTATGTAGTTCTTCTTTTTGAATCATCCTAAGCTTCCTTTTCCGTATAAGCACGAACCATTTACTATTATCGCACAAATTTTGCAAATAAAAAGCCTTTGTTTTCAACCAAATGAACTAAAAAGCCTTTTTCTTTAAATAAAATGTGCTAGAATAGGCTATATCTGCCGATGATTTATGTCAGATTAGTTGAAAATTGTGAAGGAAAGATCAATTATGTTGAATGCTCTGTCTCGTCGTATGTCTTGTGTGGCACTTGCCCTCGTTTTATTGGGTTCTGCTTCTGGGCAAGCCTTTGCGGATGTTGTGGGTTATGTTAATTATGACCAAATCCGTAACGGTTATGAAAAAGCCCAAAAATTGATTGGCGAAATCAAAGTGAAAGATGCGGGTCTTCGTAAGAACCAAGCCGATTACGTCAAACAAATTGAAGACAGTCGTGCGTTGAATTCTAAGAATCCTATTGCCACCAAAAACTTAGAACAGCAATTAGAAACCAAATTGCAAGGCGAAATTAAAGCCTTCCAAGATTGGTCGAATACCAGTTTGAAATCGGTAGACGACACCGTCACCGCTACCATTAAAAAAGTCGCTCAACAAAAAGGCGTGACCGTTGTGATTGATCAACAGTCTATCGTCACGGGTGGAACAGATTTAACGCCTGAAATCGTGCGTGTTTTGAACTCAACACCTTAGTTT
>JAJTHC010000142.1 GCA_021299615.1 Vampirovibrionales bacterium | reverse complement strand
TAAATCAATTGCAAGAGCAAAACAATATAGAGATTACAAAGCCAGTACCTGCTAAAAAAGAACCAGCGTTGAATGAAAATCTTAAACGTGCAAATTTTAGGGATGCAAATACTGTGGATTTTGAGAGACAATCTGAGAACTTCAGAGGAGAATTAGAATTAAATAGGCAATACATGCCCCTTAGATATGACAATGGCCCTCGTGGCAGGGGGCAGGATAACCTCATGTGGGCATTATCTCCAGACATCAAATCTACGTCTCTTCCACCTGTTGTGTTCACACCAGCTACTTACCATCCTAAAGAGATCGAAGGGGCTGTGACAAGAAAAGGTACCCACAGCGGGTATCCGTTTTTCACGGGATTAGACCTCAAAAAATTTATGGCGGATTCAAGTAACAAGTGACGCAGGGGGTGGCGGTTAAGCCGATGGGTTTAAAGATGGCTTCGATGCCTTAAAAACGCTTGCCCTTCAAGAAGGACTCATCGACGGCAAGAAGGATATGGTCTTGGATGCTAATGATCTTGCTTTGCTTCAGAAGAAATATCAATTAGCGATGAAAACGGCTGGCTACAATTCACAGAACGAAAATCTTGGAGATTTAGGGATTGGTGAAATCAACTTGGGCAAAACCAACGTCACCCAAACCGATCAAAACTTTGACGGTCGTGGTAATGACTTGATGACGCAAGAAGGTTCCACCTTCTCGCTTAACGGCAAAAGTCGTGACTACGCCGATGTTTGGCATCAATTGAAGTAAGCCTGCCGCTACACGTGAGCATCTAAAACGGTGGGCTTGTATTTGTGGATGACAGGCTCCTCGTCTTCAACAGGGTAGTTGTTAATATCCAAACGACTGGGTAAGTCCTGCCCCGTCACCTTGTGAGACAACCAGCTTTGCACCAAGGGAGACAAACGCCCCATCACCAAGAAGCCGGCTCCTAAGCTCGCCAAAATACCCATGCTATGCCCAAAATAAGACGCTTTGACCCGATGCTCAATATCCTTCGTTTCCGCCTTCGCTAATTGAGACAGACGATACATCACATTCGCCACGCCTTTTTCACCATGCCCTTCATCAAAAGCAGGCATGGCTTGCGTCAAGTCAATCCCCAAAACCTGCGGATTAAATAAACGACCGTGTTCCAATGCCGAGAAAAAGCCTTCTTTATGCACAGGCATGACGTTTTCACTCATCAACATATCCACAATCACGTTGTCATGGGGTTTGTAAGTGGTTGTGCTGGTCTGCATTTTTTCAGAAATACTCGCCACAATCGGATCCATCAACTTGCCTAGCTCGGCTTGAGCCTTTTCTTTCTGGACGTCATCCATTAAGTGATGATGCACCGTATACGTCCGAAACGCCTTTTCCATTTCTTTGAGCTGGGTTTCGTTGATGTTGAAGTCCTTGAGGGCTTTATTAAACGCCACTTTCATATCTTTGCCGTCTTTGCCTGCTTTGGCATAATTGTGCAGAACCGACAAACTATTGAAGTTCAATCCCTTGAGTTGGGCGTGTTTGTTGATACCAGGTAGTTCCATAACACCTTGTTGAATCATGTCCCGCACCTGCCCTGACCCAAGGTACATCATGTACAAGAAAATGCCTTCATAAGTCGCCCAACGAATCTTGTCGTTATTGTCTTCCGCAGTCATCACACGGCTTGCTGTGACGGCAGAATCCACCAAAATCAGGTTCGTCATATTCGGGTTTTCATTCAAGTAATTGACCAAATTCACCACTGCATTACGAGGCATTACGGTATCAGGGTTTTTACCCAATCGTTCTTGCACGAGCTGTTGCTTCGCCGTCGCACTAAGCCCCCCTTTGGTGACCCCTTGCCTTTTAGAAAGCCCTGCCTGCTTCCATTGCATGGCAAGCGATTTAGATGAATCGTCTTGCATCGCAAGTGCGGATGATTTCATCATGGCTTCTTTCTGTTTTGTTTCGTCGTGTAATTCCTTTGCTCGTTTAGTGAGTTTTTTCTTAGAATGAGCGTGAGCCATTTTGGGTAAAGCCCAGCCTGTTAAAAAAGCGGGAATCCCACCAGCAAATAAGATGCCCACCATTTTCGCCCGATTCATCTGCTTCAGAAAGGTTTGAGCATCTTTAGACGCCACCTGCGTATAGTCTTTGGCTAAAGCTTGAGCCTGCTTACCCAAGGAAGCATCGCCAGCGAAGCGAGTTTCTAGCACTTTTGCGTAAGCATGGGCCTTGTCTTTCGTGAGCTGTTGCTTGCCTTTTTCGGCGTTCATAATCCAGTTGTCGGCGTTTTTAGCGAAGGGTAAAAAGGGTTTAAGCATGTTGAAATACATGCTTTTCAACAAGAAGCTTCCGCCTCCCCAAATCACCCACGATCCCCACATAATCAGGCTGATTTCACTACCGAGTTCTTTATTTTCTTTCTTGGATTCATCCACAATGCCATAATTCTGCAAGCCGTCCCGCACCAATAGGCTAGCCGCCCCTTCCTGCGTAAGCGAGTGAAGGGTGCCGACCACGGCGGGGTTAAATAAGGCTGAAGAGAGCGATCCCATTAAATAATTTCCTTAACAAAAGTATGCCACGTAAAACCTAACGACGATTGTCGTTGGGTGAACCTGCACATCTATTGCTGTGAGTAAAAGCCGTCAAATAAGCGTAAACGTCCTAGTGTAAACGAATTATAGACCCTAGCAATCGAGTGCAGGGGTACTTCGTCGTCGAAAAAACAGTGGCATCAAATCAAATGTCATAAACGCATTTCCTTAAAGGTGAGTGTAATACTTACACCAATTATAATTAGTGTGACAGAAGCATAAAATAAAATCAAGCAAAAAAACTGCGTTTTGTCGGCTGAAATGTCTTTTTGATATAGAAAGCTCTGCGAAACTCAAAATAATCGTAGCGATAAAGTATAGACACTCTAGGGGAAATTATTTAAAACACTATATCAAAATAGTGGTTTTTCTGCACTATGCAAGGCTGGAATCGTTTGCTATGCTGAATATATAGTGTTTTAAAGAGTTTTCCGTACTTAGGCTAGACGAGGAGCCTAGATTATTTTGTGAAGAAGTGTAGATAGACCTACATGACTGAACAAAATAATCGTAGCGACAAAGTATACACACTGTAGGGGAAATTATTTAAAATACTATATCCACCAACACACACCACACCAAAAAAACCCTCAATCACATTGCTTCATTTATTTTAAGGAGTCCCTATGATGTCTGTTCTTTTGCCAGCGTCTGCTTCTGACGTGCAAGAAGACTTTAGCCCCCCTACTTTGATTTTCTTACACGGTATAGGCAATCAAACCCCCGCTTGGTTTAATGAAGTGCTAGGTGCTTTACCTGCTTCACTTAGCCCCCGATGTGTTCCCTTCTTTTGGGCAGACTTATTTGATCAAAGTCCTGCTGGTAAAATCGCCGCTACCATAATAAAGACACTTAAAACCTTTACGCCCGTTTTTGCACCAGTGCTTGCTCCAAATGGTCGTGTGAACTTACAAAGCCTCATAAATGCGAGCCTTCAGTATATTGCGTTGCCTTTATTAAATCAATGGTTAGATAAGTCTGCGGATGTCTTAGCATATAACAGTGTTCGTCAAATAGCGTACAAAAGGCTTCAGCATTTAATTCTTGAACAAAAGGGGAATGTGATTCTTGTCGCTCATTCCATGGGAAGCGTCCTTGCGTTTGAGTTCTTGCAAGAAGAAAGTCCTGCAAGTGTAAGAGTTATTCGCTTCATTAGCTTGGGTTCCCCCTTAGACAGGCAACCCATAAAACGACAAGTACTCAGACGTACAAACGGAAAAACACGCCTTTCCTGTGATTGGTTAAATCTATGGGGGGCTTTGGACTTAATCTGTTGTTGGCAACCTTGGAAGTCAGGCGAACTCAATAGTTTTTTTCCGAAGGAACAAATGAGGTTAGCATGGCAGGGGCATGACTTAGGCTCTTACCTTTCGCATATTCCAGTCCATTATTTAATGGATGAAGATGTAAAGAAGATGTAAAGAACTTATACAATTTTACAACTGAATAAATCAACAATAACCACCAAGGCTTGAAGTGACGTCGACTTCAAGCCCTTATTTTAAAGGGTTTTATAGCGTACCCCCTTAAAAACAAAAAACAACGTATGGTTTCATGCAAAGATGCCTACCCAATTCCCTTCAAACACGCTAGTCAAGATTTAAACCTTTATGTATAGTATAAATGTTCCCTTAATTTTGCTCCCCTTATTTTAGAAATGGATTTTTCCTATGGCAGTCCTTGCATCAAACAACACAGAAATCAAAGCACATCAATTAGTGGCGTTCCCTCAAAAAGAACGTTCCGCTCGGGTGAAGGGTTTGTTTTTACTGGCCAATCATCCAACGGCTAGGTTTTATGAATTAGAAGATGCTTTACTTGAGATGGGGCATACGCATGTGGTAAGCTTTTTAATTGAAGTTTTACAGTCCGAAAATAGTTCTCAAGCGGATATGCAACTCGCCAGTATGACGTTGATTCGCATGGGTAATGCCGTTCGTGAAGATGTTTTACGTTTTGCCATGAATGTTCAAGGAGAGCGTTCTGTGTGGATTGCGGACTTCATGGTGCATCAATTGGGATTGAAAAAAGCGAGCTAGTTTTTCGCTTCAAAAGCAAGGACGCTAATATAGTGTTTTATGCTTCCTAACCAAAATGCGTAAGCCTTGTTTTGTTTGAAGAATGGGGGTTTTTCTGTTCCTTTTAACGCTGGTGCTTGGGGGTCTTTGTGCCGCCAAAGACTCCCCAAACCCCCAAAGGCGGTTCAAGGGGGGACGGGGGAGGACGTATTGCGTTTCTCCTCCCCTTCGTCCCCCCTTGAAAATCCCCCCTGAAACCCCACCTCGTCGCATCACTCCATTGCACGACGTCCGCAAAATGTCTCGGAAGCCTCGCATTTAGTGCGTTGACGTCTGTTTTTAAAGGCGTCCGCATTATTGTTATGAAG
>JAJTHC010000225.1 GCA_021299615.1 Vampirovibrionales bacterium | reverse complement strand
TATATCGAGGCGTGAATCACTCCCCGCAAAACTGTTCGTTTCGTGAACAGCTTTGTTAAATCCGAAATTGACTTCAAAAACATTGTACGACTTCTACTCTCGCTAAAAAGCAGACGTCCATTCTTTTCGTCTTAATTTTTCTACTATTGAGTTGTCAATGAACAAGTCACACAAAAGAAACGCTACCCTCTCGTTTGAAGACCCCGTTTCCCTCTGTTCATTTAATATCCTACAAACGAATGACACTGTCAACACCCTTTTTATTTTGCCTCCAATTGTAACAATTTTGTTATCTTTAGCACCATTTTGGCATCACGACCTTTTCTGCTCGCAAGAGGTCAAACCCTCCGTTTTTAAATTACACTAACCCTGAAAGGTAACACATTATGTTACAACTACGTCTCGCCCCCCCCCAAGCCTTGAAGGCGAATCGTCCGCAAGCACAACCCCTCAAGGCTAGTGATAGTCTGAGAAATGGACACGTAAATGAAGAGTTTGGAGAACGAGCAAGTGCTTTGAGCCAGCAGCTGTCTGATATTGTTCAAAAGATAAAGGGTTTATCTGAAGAGGAAGCAACAAAACTGTTGGAAAAAGAAATGGGGGCAATATTTGCACAGATGTATAGCCACGGCAAAAGCCATCGGCTATATGGTTCGCGTAGTGTACAAAATATGTTAGAGGAATTCGTGGAGGAACTTCTCCCAAGAAGATAGCTCTGCCCTCCACACATAAAATTTCACTAGGGTTTACCAAACCCTAGTGAAATTTTAAAAGATGTCTCTAACAACGAAAGCCGTCGCTCGTATGCAATCGACGTAAGTCCTCAAAAAGCCAGTCAATCGGCTTACGAGCAGGCTCGTTGCCATGAAAGACATCTCGCTTCTTCAACGGAAATTCGGGGAAGCGGTAATGCCCGAGATCCACATGATCCAAGTCTTCCAAGAAGCGTCCGCCACAAATGTCCCACAATTGCGGATACACGCCAATGTATTCCGTATAAGGTCTATTCCGAACAGGCAAGTAAAACAAGGAACTCGCTGGAATGAAGCCGTCGTTAAAGCGAAACGGATGCCCATGCCCACGAGGATATTTCTTAGGTTTATTATAATTCGGTACATTCGCCACAGGCAAGCGAGCCATTTCTCGCCCTGTAAACTCAAACGCCCGATGCACACTGGGGATGTAAGTCGGGAAAACCGCCCCTAGCACCAAATTGTTCAGCCGTGCAATGGTACCAAAGGACGTCAAATCATACATGAATCGCCCTTCTTGCCCATGTTCACTGAACTGCGACTTCAAATAACTGCCGTAAACAACGAGCTTGCTTTTAAACGCTCGTAGGTCAGCGTTGGTGGATTCCACCCACTTCGGCGGTTTGGGATCCAGTTCAATCGCATTACGACGAATCAAGCCAAAGGGCTTGATAGGGTTACTGTACTTGGGTTTAGATGTGTCAAAGTTCACAAACAACATGTCTTTAATCAAGTGCCGTTTGTTTTTAATGGAAAGCTCATAAATAACCTTGTCCATGCCTCGGCGGATGGGTGAATAGTGAGTCAGGTTTTGGCTCACCCAGCTTTCGTCGAACAACGGCGTGCCTTGATAGGGAACGCTCATGCCGAAAATGGTGTCGACAGAACACAGGAGATCAGGCTCTTGCATGAAGGCGTCCCGAACGATGAGTCCCCCTTGGCTGTAGGTCAGCAAGACGACTTTAGGGGCATCTTGCCCAATCGTTTTTACAAAGTGGTGAAAATCTTGAACAAACTCATAGGTGGGGATTTCCAGCTTTTGCGTGGAATCGTACATAAAAATGTAAAGCTTGTAACGAGCTTCTAAGTCGGCTTGCATTTTCCAGCGGGTTTCAAACTTTCGCCACCACGGATTCCGCTGCCCTTCTTGCGCTCTACCCGGTACGATGATCAAGGGAACACGACCAGCAAGAGGCTCGGCATCAAAGGCATAAAGATGGTTTAAATGAACACGATGCTCATGTTTACCGCTTTCTAAAAGCGGTAGGTCACTAGCTTCTGCGGAAGCAAAGGGCAGGGAAAACAGGCTCAAGAGTAGGGCAAGCAGGGTGCAAAAAAGTTTCATCCAAGGGTTCCATTTAAACAAGGATTCTATGGATTTGAGTATACCCTAAACACAAAAAATCCAGCGATTTTAAATTGGGGGCTTGTAAGTTTGGCGAAACTTTGTCACAATAACAACATAGCCTCGGGTGTGGCGTTCAATAGTTTGGACTCTACATTGATGAACCTCGGGAGCCTGACGACGTCTGTGTCAACGTAGACCAACACCCCTTTTGATAGAGGCGGTTGAGACTTTCTCACGGTTGGAAACAGCGATCCAGCTTAAGGCACCCACCTGTTGTTTTTACAGGGGTCTCCAAACCTTTGGGTCACACCGCAAAACGAGGCTATATTTTTTAGAACTCACAGAGTAAGTCCCATTCGGCGAATCTTCTGTGTCAAAACAAGCCGTTTTTTCGTTATGTACGTCTATGTACACGCCTCACAAGCCGTTTGTTTTTCCTTGAATCTTCATCCGACTTGAACTTCCTCTGTAAGTTCTAAATTTTTACATCTAGGGGCGTTCGACGACGACGTTTTGTGGGAGCCTTCACCGCTGAATAGCGAGCCATACGTTTGAAGTCCAGCACGTTCTTGGGGTACAGTGCCATTGCCCACAATAATTGCCCCGTTTGTTCAAACAAGAGTTTGACAGGGTTGTTGTACCACAGGCATCGTTTAAAGGCGTAATACCAATCATGATTCATGGCGATTCATCCCTAATTTTATAAATTATCTAGGGCTTTTTTGTCTTCTTCGTAGGCGTCCTTGAGCTGTTTTTTGAGCAAGGTCGTTTGAGCCGAAATCATCTTCTTCGTCACATCCAAGTGACTCAACTTTTCTTCCAGCACCGTGTCCGCATTCGCCAAAACACGCTGATTCGCCTGCTGAAAGCCGTTTAAAATCGCACCTGAAATGCCGTTCAACACGCCACCCGCCGCAACACCAGCGAGTCCCACAGGCCCAAACAACGGCCCGAGCGTCGTCAACAAGCCCCCGATGCCTGACAAGGCGGATGCCGCAGGCATCAACCAGTTACGACCCAAACCTAAGCCTGACGCCAAGCCTGCCCCTGTGGCGGCTAAGCCCCCACCTGCCCCGATGCCGCCGAAGCTGTTGGTGAAGCTGGCACCCCCAACGACGTCCCCACCTGCAACCGATGCCGCCGCTCCACCGATGTACGCCTCTTCAGGAAAGTCCACATCCCCGATGCCACTGAAGTCGAAGGCTCCGGTTCCAATGCCTAGTGAGCTAAAATCGCTTAACGCCCCAAGGCTATTGGCATAATTGCGAAGGCTTCCATAATTGCCATAGTTGATTGAGGCGGCTCCGCCAGTGGCTGGTAAACCTGCCGATTGTGACCACGGGGCGAGTCCAAACGACGACTGCCCACCGGGGACGATGCCTGTGCCTCCGCTAAAGGGGGCGTAAAAATTGGTACCGGGTATTGAAATCGCTTGCGAACCTAAAATCGGCGAAAAGGCTGGCGATCCAAAGGTTCTGGCGATGTTCATCAAGAATCCGCTAAAGGCGCCTAAACCACTACCACCTAGGGCGTTGCCTCCAACAGCATGGCTACGAATGGCATCCCATGTTTCGTAGGTTTCGGTATTCAGGGCATCGCTGGCTTTGCCGTATCGCATTAAAATGGTTTGGACTGAATCATTTTTGTAAGACATATTGAAAGGCTCCGTAGGCGTAGGGCTTTACCCCCTCTCCCATAGGGAGAGGGTTGAATTAAAAGAGGAGGGTGCTTTAGTCTTCTTTGAAAAGGTTTTCGGCACGTTTGTCGACAATCTTTTTGAGGCTTTCGATTTCCGTGGTGATCGCCTTATAATAGGTGTCCAAACGGGTTTGTTGAAGCGTCAACGATTTTTCAATGTTGACAATGGATTGCAACTTCAAGTTCAGTTGCAATGAATCGTCCGAATTGGGATCCAAATTACTGTTTAAGTTAAACAATTCGTTGGTTTGGTTGGTGAGCCTTAGGCGTTCGTTGGCGATTTGTTGACTGGTCATTTCAACATCAATGGCTTGTGCCTTCAGCGAAACGTAACGCCCTTGCGTAGCGGAAAGTCCCATAAGGATTCCCCCTTTTCTATACGGTTGTATCTTGTGTGATTGAATACAAAGACCTTTTCACAAAGCCTTTGGTCTCCTTTCG
>JAJTHC010000204.1 GCA_021299615.1 Vampirovibrionales bacterium | reverse complement strand
GCTTTGACGCCTCATGTAATTCGTGGGGATGTCTTGCACATTGTTGTAAGGCACATAAGTATGAGATGTTGAGCCTTTAGGAAAAACATCTGGCATTTTTTGCTTGGGGGACAATGGCGGTAAGGCAGGGGCGTACATGAAGAAAGAAGTCTCTTTATTTTAGAAGAAGGTTCCACCATTATAGCACTAAAAAAAGATTTGTCGCTGTTTGGGACGCTTCATTTTAGACGCTTCATCACCCTTGAGCTTTTTTTGATACGCCTTCGGGTAAGCCGACGTATTCAAAATAGGAACAAAGCCATTTTGAGCCACATCTGTGGGGATGCGGAACTCATCGGCATTTAAAAGCCGTGTTTCTTCTAGGGCAACATTATAGCTCCACAAACCCAATGGGTAGCGTGTTTTTTCAGGATAATTCGTGTAAGCCCAAGCTCGCCAATAAAACACATCGTTAGAGCCTTCCTTCCAGCCGAGGGGTTCAATATCCCACGCCATGTTGGGTATACGAGGATTCATGGCTTGACCCTTGCCAAGTGTAATAAAGTGATATTCCAAGGCTCGGGTGAGTTCTTGATACAGTGAAACACTGCCTTTTTTGGCATCCCACACCAGTACATCACTGGCTCGTAAACCTGTGTAAAGTAGGCCTGCTCGACGTTTAAACAAAAGCCGTTGGCTATTCGCCGACCAATCCACAGGCGTGAGGGTTTCAAAGGAAAAGTTTTTCTGTTCCCCTTGATTCACCTTCAATAAGGCGGATCGGCGTTGTAGCATAGCTTCTTCATCGAAGTAGCTTAGGTAGCTTCGAGGATCCTGCATATTTTGAGAGACAGGAGGTTTTATATCCACCGAAGAACGCACAAAGGGCAGTTTCGGCAAAGGCACCCAGTATAAGGTGCTAAAGGTTTGGCGGACATCGGGCAGAAAGAGGACTTCTCCATACACATAGCCTGAAAAATCGGGTGCAATTAAGGGGTGCGTCCGACGCAGGTGTTCTTCTTCAATCCACCACAAGTCGTGTTCCACAAAGCCAGCAGGTTGATTGTACGCTTTAAATTGCAAGTAAGCAGGCGTATTCGGCGTAGGACTATACGGCACGGCTGCCCATGTGAGTGGAGGCAGGGCGAGCAGGGCGAGAACAGTCATCCAAACGTTTAAACGCATGTGTGGGAACCTCTTTTTTTGCTAATAGTATTTTAAGAAGTCAAACAGCGGTTTTGTCCCCCCTCCTAATTTTAGGAGGGGGTTAGGGGGCGGTTAAACCCACTAACGGAGTCTAAGGTTTAACCTCACCCTCGAACGTCTAACGACGTTCTCTTCCCTCTCCTAAAATTAGGAGAGGGGACAGGAAGAATTTTTAAAACACTATATAGTATTTTCTTTGGTATCGAGTGAATCTGCCTAAAACTGCAAGCCACTCCTTAGTTTAGGGGGAAGCCTAAAACCTTAAAAAAAATAAGGCTTTTTTAATCGTTTAAAAAACAGGCATTTACAAAGCGTTACAATCACGCAATTTTCGCCCCCTGCTTGCCTTTATTAAAGTGTGAGACGCAAGCAACGCAAGCGAATCACCCCACACTCCCTTCCCTCTCTTCAAGAAAATACCCCACTTCAATTTAATGTTCCAATGTTCAGTTTTCGGATTCGTGCAATCACCTTCTTTCTTCTTTGGGTACGCCACCCATTGCTGTTCTGTCTTTGCACGTCGTACAGACCCTCCACCCTATCGTCAACGGAGGCTCTGTACCCCTATCAAAAATAGGGAACCGAAACCTTGAACCTTCTGAACACCTCAAGCCAAACGGCTTCCCCCCCTGCTAAAACAATTTTTCCCTCCCTCTCTTTTCTCCTCCCTATGATATGCCTATGTCCCCCTGTAGTAGATTTATTTCGCTACAGGTTTTTTTTGTCTTTTTTAGGCGGTATCCATAACGGAGTATCTTTCTTCGTCATGGGTGAAGCCCCAAATACAGGAGGCTGAACGATATTCAACGGCTCTACCTGAATCAAGCTGGTTGCCATGAGGTATCGCCCTTTTTGCGTGAGTAAGTCTTGCTGAGCTTGAATATCCAATCCCTTCGCCCCTGCTTGAACGTCTTCTAACACGGAGCTAAAGTTGGTGGCTTCACTACTTTGAGACATCTCTGAATAAGAAGGTGCTAAATACATCGCTTCCACCACTTCATCAATCCTTGATTCCATAGGCATGCCCAATCGTTGGGCTTCGCTCAAATAATCAAAGCCTATGGGTAATTTATAAAGCCAACGAAGGGTTTCAACATCTCGCATGGAAATCTGATTCACCCCAATTTGATGCGTTGGGTACATGATGTCTCGTACATGATTGCTATGCCCTAGCCCTAAGGCATGCCCGATTTCGTGTAAAATGGTGCGTTTGACTTCTTCAGGATTGTCATAATAATTGTGGACGCTGCCATCGGTTAAGCCAATCGAGATTTCAGCGGAATAAATCCGCCCTTTCGGATCCCACGAATACTCGCAATGCCCAAGGCTTTTTCGGTCAACCCTTCGCCATACCACGTTGATTTGAGAATCGTGAAGCGTGGCAACTCGATGAAAGGTAATGACGCCACCTGAAAGGCGTGACCACAGTTCAAAGCCTTGCCAAATCATGTTTTCATAGTGCTTAGCATTGTCTTGCTTTTCTTTTTGGTACCACTGAAAGGGGGCAATATACACTTGCAAGGGATGCCCCGTGTATTCCCAACGAATGAGTCCCACGTCTTTGATATTGGTAACAAGGTAAGTATCTAGCATAGGGGAGCTTCTTTATTGAGATAAGGGCGTATCGTTCTATTGTATCGAATAATTATAAAATTGTTTAGTTTCTCCATTATGCAGAGGAAGGGCTGAAGAAAATCACCCATTGAACCGACAAACTTAAGACATCTCCTAATTTATTGCTAATACCATTTCAAAGATTGAAAAGCGTATAGGTGAATTCTAGGAGCCTAGACTCGCAGATGGGTGAAGTGTACAAAGACGTACATAAGCACATCGAGAATCGTAGCGACAACGAAGACGCCAGACGCTATTTAATCTTTGAATTGGTATAAGGTATCTATTGTGCAAATTAACGACTCCCTTAAAACATGGTTAATCACTCTGAAATCTCAGTGTTTTTTAGGGGGGGTTTTGTTGACGTTAATGATTATTCTTTTATATTCACTGCCTTCGGCTGAATATGAAGCGTTAAGACAATATATGAAATGGCAACAAAAATCCGAAGAAACCGTAAATGAAGACACGCTTATCTTAGGCTTGGATGATCAATCTACCACCTTTTTAAAAAAGCGGTATCATACGACATCCTTAAATGATCGTTTTTATGAAAGCTTAATTAAAGAATTGGGTGATTTAAAAATACCTAATATCGTTATAGCCTTAGCCCCAGCACATACCTATAACACCAAATGGCAAAGCTGGAAGACAGACAAGCTCAAAATCTCTCAAGCTCTACCTGTTTCTAAATTGCTTGAAGGCGATAAGTATTTAGGAGACCCCCGTGTTGGGATTTACGGTCAAGGCGATTTCATCAACTCACCAGAACATACTTCTAATAAAATTAATGAATTTTACTACCCACTTGTCTATAGCCCAAAAGATTACAATGAATTAGGTTTTTTGAAACAAGGATTGCCCCCCACGCCAAGTGCCGCTATTTCGGGACTTATGCAACGCATGAATGGTCAAAACAGTAAAAATAATGCCACTTGGTTTGAAAGTAAAGAAGACACAACGTTTCATCAAGGAAAGCTTCTTACTGTGAATCCTAGTCGTACAGACAAGGCAAAAGCCTTCAAGGTTAAGACAGACGAGCATGGACGTGTTATGCTGAGATGGTCTAAAAATGGTGGCTATTTTTATGGAGATGTTTTTTCAACCCGCCCTGTAATTAACATAATGGACTTGTACAAAGAACATGACCCTTCCTTGATGTCTAAGTTCAAAGAACAGACGGTAATACTCACCAACTTAACTTCAATTGGTGTTTTGTCACAACGTACTGTTTTGCACGAAAAACACTTGGAAGCCGACATTATTGCAACGGCGATTGACAATATTCAGCAAAATGAAACCATGCACAAGGCCCCAGAATGGCATACATGGTTGGCAATCGTTGTGTTATTTACCATAAGCTTTCTGTCTAGGCTATTCTTTAGGCAACCCGTGTTTCCGATTATTTTGAGTTTCACGGCTGTTTCTTTATATACGTTATTTGCCTGCTTTATGCCTAAAGCATTCCACATTATTTATCCCTTTGTTACGCCACCAGCCATAGCCGTTATTTCATTCCTTGTGGCAGAATATTATTGGCGAATTGTAGAAGAAAAAAACCTGCGTAACTTAGAATTAAATATGTCTCAATTGGTGTCGAAATCCGTTTTAAGTGAAATCAAAACGAGAAAAACACGGCTGGCGGCTGGCGGTAAAAGGATTGATATTAGTAGCATGTTTGTGGATATTCGTAATTTCACCAAGCTTTCTGAAAACTTGCCGCCGAAAGAAGTGACCGAAATTCTGAATACGTGGTACACGCAAATTGAAGAAATTGCCAATGAATATCGTGGCACGGTGGACAAGTTCTTAGGCGATGGTGCCTTAATTATGTTTGGTGCCCCCTTAGAATCGACTCAACATGCGGATATGGCTCTGCGAGCAGGGCGTAAAATGATTGCCGCTAGTGAATCGTTGGCGACAAAATGGAAGGAAGAGCGAAACATAGACTTTAGTATTGGTGTTGCCGTCAATAGTGGTTTTGCTTTTGTGGGCTTTGTGGGGCCTAAAAACAAGCTGGAATATACGGCGATTGGAGACACCGTCAATACGGCGGCTCGTTTGCAGGATCAAACGAAGATTTTTCATACAAGCCTTATTTTTTCAGAAAATACCTTAAAGCAATGTCAAAACATTCACTTGGGTTCTGAATTGAATAGCTTAGGTAGCATTAAAGTGCGTGGTAAAAATCAGACCATCCCAATCTATACGTTTGAAGACATGTTTACAAATGGCTATACGCAAGCATCGGTTTTGGTGGAACAGTCTGTTAATCAAGCCAATGAAGTGCTGGATCAAGAAGCACGCTTAAGCAGAGAAGTTAGCACGGGTAAAACAAGTTTACCTCTAAACCCCTTGATGGAAGATCACGTTACAGAACGTCAGCCTGTTACCAAACAAGAACCTAGTCAAATTGTGGCAAAAACGAGTTTAACGCTTGGCAAGGCGAACCCTTTTTTAGGCAAGCTTAATGTGAGTAAAACCTCCATCATTAAACCATTAAAGCCATTACCGCCAAGCCCTGAAGATTAGCTTATTTTTTCAAGACTAGCTTTTAAGGTTTCCGTGTAAACCTTGAGCTGTTGATTTTCATCTCGCAATAAGGCGACTTGGGTTTTTAAGTCTTCAATCTGCCATTTCACTTGTTCAGGGGAAAGGGATTCTCTTTGGGACTTCCAGTATTGCAGTAAACTTTTATAGGTCGCCATAAAAATAAGCGTCAAACTAATGGCAGAAAG